>NZ_JBJXHK010000197.1:0-382 GCF_046638635.1 Lysobacter zhanggongensis | reverse complement strand
GCCTAACGCCTGAGTTAAGGCGACTTGTGTAGCGGAGGCAACAACATGGCAAGCTCTTCCTGCCATGTTGTTGGTGGAGCGAAGCAAGTTCGGCTTGAACGAATTGTTAGGCCGTGTAACCGAAGTGCGACTTCATTAGCTTGGAAGCTCTAAGCATGAGAACAAGCGCTCCCGCACCCGCGAAGATCGCTACCAAGCCTGCATGGCGGGGTTGGATGTACGCCAACACTGAAGAAATAGCCGCAAGTGCCGCCATGCAGATCAAATACGTCAAGTACGGTCTAAAGCGCAAGGCGCTTTGAACTCTTGGATGTAAAAGAGCTGCAACGAATGCGGCAAAAGCCAAGAGCGCGAACTCCCAACGTACCAACAGAACAACAAA
>NZ_JBJXHK010000196.1:0-389 GCF_046638635.1 Lysobacter zhanggongensis | reverse complement strand
GTTAGGGGCCATTGCAAGTATGACGAAGCTCATAGGACTAGTTGCTGGCCTTGCGGTGTTCGCCCTGTGGATGAGCAACGTAGGAAACCCGCACGTAGTTGAGACAATCATTGGGGTAGTTCTCGCTCTAATAGTCTGGTTCTATGTGACTCGTACCTTGCGCAGGATTTTCGCGCCCAGGCCGGCAGACCAGACAACAGACTCACCCCCGCCGGCAGCGAACGTCGCCGGCATAGCCAAATGCCCAAAGTGTGCGTGGCGCTCGACCGTCCCCATCGGCAAGCTCATTGAAATTACTTGCCCATCGTGCAATCACAGATACGAGTATGGCCCCTAACAATTCATTCAAGCCGATGCCGCTTCGCGGCACGGCTTAATTCTGGTGTTAG
>NZ_JBJXHK010000195.1:0-416 GCF_046638635.1 Lysobacter zhanggongensis | reverse complement strand
GGTGTTAGGCGGCAATGCAAGCAGACTCGTCGCTCGAAGATCTCTTGACTGCGATTGCCCATGAGCGGGACCTGGCTCTGGCTCACGACACTCACTACGACGCGGGCAACTGGGAGTTGAGTTGGTGGCATGGGCGCGCTCGGCACGCCATAGACGTACAGCCTTACCCAGAAGGCCGTCTTGACGTATCAAGCGTCGTCACCAGCTACCCGTTACTCCCGCGGCTTTTGGCATGGGCGGGTCGCGCCGTCCCACTTTTCCCTTTCCAGGGTCGGGTACAGCGCAAGCTTCTAGGCCAGCTCCAATGGCCCTGTCCGCCAACCCTATTGCGGCAATTGCTAGATCAGGGGTTGCCGCCTAACAATTCATTCAAGCCGAAGCCGCTTCGCGGCTCGGCTTAATTCTGGTGTTAGGCC
>NZ_JBJXHK010000194.1:0-417 GCF_046638635.1 Lysobacter zhanggongensis | reverse complement strand
CTAACGCCTGAGTTAAGCCGACTTGCGTAGTGGAGCCAAAGCCATGGCAAGCTTTTTGGCCATGGCTTTGGTGTAACGAAGCAAGTTCGGCTTGAACGAATTGTTAGGCCCCGGGTGTGTTGCGTGACGCTTGGGCCTGAGCTTTGCTGCAAATGGATTGTAGCTCCCGCGCGAACTTGAACTGCCGAAAAATCCGGTGCGCGTGCAGGGTGAGAAGGCCACCAAACGCAGCGCCAACTAGAACCGGATAGTGCAGGAGCCAGCCGGCTACTGCCATGACGAGTGGCAGAAAGAGCTCCACGAACCATGTTGGGAAGCGAACCTTTGCCTCGGGAGGCATGGCGGCAAAGAGGGAGGCGACTCGAAGTTCTTCTGGGGTCAGCTGCATAGTCTTTTACGGGGCCTAACGCCTGAGTT
>NZ_JBJXHK010000193.1:0-423 GCF_046638635.1 Lysobacter zhanggongensis | reverse complement strand
GCGCGACATCGTCGCCCGCCGCGTCTGGCAGGCCGGCCGCGATGGCGGCGCGTGGCTGGATGCCACCGCGCTCGGCATCGACTGGGGGGTCGAATTCCCGACCGTGCTGGCGGCCTGCCATGCGCACGGCATCGACCCGTCGCGCGAACCGGTGCCGGTGACGGCCGCGGCGCATTTCCACATGGGCGGGCTGGCCACCGACGCACTCGGGCGCACCAGCCTGCCGGGACTGCACGCGGTCGGCGAGGTCGCATGCACCGGTGTACACGGCGCCAACCGGCTGGCCAGCAACTCGCTGCTCGAAGGGGTGGTGTTCGGCCGCCGGTTGGGTGCGCGGTTGGCCTCCCTCCCGAGTCCGATCGCCGGCGGCGGGCCGGTCGCGCTGGCCGCACGCGGGCCGGCGCTCGAGACCGGGCGTTTGCA
>NZ_JBJXHK010000192.1:0-464 GCF_046638635.1 Lysobacter zhanggongensis | reverse complement strand
GGTGTTAGGGCGCAATGGATAGGCTCACGTTACTCATAGCTTTCTTGGTTGCTGCATTCGCAGGCACGGCGTCCTCTGCCGAGTCCTTCAGCTTTGAAGAGCTTGCTGCCTGCGATGAAAGTTACGATCCATATGGCCAAGATCGACTTACCGTCGAGCGCGCCGATGCTCGCTTACTAGTATCTGGACTGGTCGGACTGAGTTGCGGCGAGCGCGTCACGCGACCTCAATTCTTGCCCGACTGGGGTTCGCTCACCTTAGCAATTGACACGGACAGCGGCGGTGAGCCGGTTGCGGCGTGCCGGTGTACCGCGAAGATCCGGTTCACCCTGAATCAAGAGGTGCCATCCGGCCGTATCATCTACTTGGTCAAGAACGGAAAGGGTGCGGCTCATGCTGTTGCGCCCTAACAAGTCATTCAAGCCGATGCCGCTTCGCGGCACGGCTTAATTCTGGTGTTAGGC
>NZ_JBJXHK010000191.1:0-484 GCF_046638635.1 Lysobacter zhanggongensis | reverse complement strand
GAGCGCGATGCTCCACGTGATGCACGCCCGTCCGCCCCGCCGCGCAGCTTCGACGAGCGCAACGCGCCGTCGCGCCATGCCGAGCGCCAGTACACGCCACCGACGCCCCGCAATGCCGGCGAGTCGATGTTCGAGGACGACCGGCCCGCGTCGGCGCCGCCCCAGCGCGCCGCGCGCGGTACGGACGACGTCGGGATGGAGACCTTCCGGATCGAAGTCGGCCATCGCCACGGCGTGCAGCCGGGCAACATCGTCGGCGCCATCGCCAACGAGGCCGACCTCGAAAGCCGCTACATCGGCCGCATCGACATCCGCGACGAGTACAGCCTGGTCGACCTGCCCGAAGGCATGCCGCGCGAGCTGATGGAGCACCTCAAGCGGGTGTACGTGGCCGGGCAGGCGCTCAAGATCCAGCGTGCCGGCGCGGGCGACACGGAGGGCGGTCGCGCCCCCCGCCCGGCGGGACGACCCGGCGGTCCCCGTC
>NZ_JBJXHK010000190.1:0-492 GCF_046638635.1 Lysobacter zhanggongensis | reverse complement strand
GCCGGCGACCCACGCGCGACCCGCGAGCTGCGCACCGACCGCGGCGCCTGAGCGGCCGCGACGCGGCGTTCAGATGGCGCGGACTAGAGTCGTGCCGGTCCACCGTCGCACGTGTCCGCCATGTCATCGACCGCCCGTTTCCCCTTCGTCGCGACTGCCGTGTTGTGGCTTGCGGCCGGCGCCGCTTCCGCACAGCAGCCGGCCAGCGCCATCGAGCAGTGGGGCTTCGACCCCTCGGTGCTGGTTGCCGACGGGACCGAGCTGTTGGCGCGTGCGCCCGACGCCGAGATCGATGCGCTGTTCCAGGCCGTCCACGCCGGCAGCCGCGATCCGGCCGACGCGCAGGTAATGTGCCGCCTGCTCGACCCTGCCGCCGACCGCAGCCTCGCGGGTCTCAACGCCATCGCGTCGCGGCTCAGCCCGGCCAGTCAGGAGCGGTTCGCTGGCGCGGTCGCCGGGCTGCTGGTGGCGGCGATGCAGCACCCGCCGGTC
>NZ_JBJXHK010000189.1:0-503 GCF_046638635.1 Lysobacter zhanggongensis | reverse complement strand
GGCGGGTTCGAGCAGGTCCCAGCGCTGCTGCGGCGACGGCGGCGCGGCGGCGCCCGCGGCCACTGCCATGCCCTTGCCGCGCTGGCGCTCGAGCACGCCTTCGGCCTCCAGCTGGCTGTACGCCTTGGAGACCGTCATCGGGTTGATGGCGTGCGCGGCGGCGACGTCGCGCACCGACGGCAGCGTGGTGCCGGCGGCCAGTTGCCCGCCTGCGACGAGGCGGCGGATCTGTTCGGCGATCTGCCGGTAGATCGGCTGCGGGGCGGCGGGTTGGATGTGCAGCAGGGTTGCGTCCATGTGTATTACTACAACGATACACTTGGGCGATGTCAAGCACTTTATGTGCCGAGCCTCGGACGAAGGCCGTCCGGGGGGTCAGGGTGGCGGTGGGGTTGTTGCGCCGCCGGGGCGGCCGATCGCGATCAGCGGCAGGCCCCCGTGGCCGCGCAGTTGCAGCCATGGGCCAAGGTGCTGGCGCGCGCTGGCATGGCGCGTTTGGCGGT
>NZ_JBJXHK010000188.1:0-514 GCF_046638635.1 Lysobacter zhanggongensis | reverse complement strand
GCTCGCCGGGCTGCGAGGAGCTGCCGCCGAACAGCGCGCGCTGCCGTTCCGGATGATCAAGTCGTCGGCCGACCTCGACCGCGAGGTGGCCGCCGCCGCCGCGGCCGGGCGGCCGCTGATGTTCGACTTCTATGCCGACTGGTGCGTGGCCTGCAAGGAAATGGAGAAGTACACCTTCCCCGAACCGGCGGTCCACGACGCCCTCGCCGACTTCGTCCTGCTGAAGGCCGACGTGACCGCCAACGACGCGGTCGACCAGGCCCTGATGAAGCGCCTCGGGATCATCGGCCCGCCGGCCACGCTGTATTACGTCGACGGTGTCGAGCGCCGCGAGCTGCGCCTGTACGGGTTCGAGCGACCGGAGCCTTTCGCCGCGCGCGCGGCCCGTGCGAGCGCGGGGATCGGTCCGTGAAGCCGACCACGAAAGTGCTGCTGGTCGCGCTCGGTGCCGGGCTGCTCGGCGCGGCCGCGGGCGTGCTGATGAACGGCCCCGGGCCGCTGCTGCGCAGCGAGG
>NZ_JBJXHK010000187.1:0-531 GCF_046638635.1 Lysobacter zhanggongensis | reverse complement strand
GTGGCGGCCGAGGTCACCGCGGTCGGCACGCTGCAGGCGGCCGGCGCGCAGTACGTGCTGGTGCCGACCATCCCCGACATCGGCCTGACCCCCGGCTTCCGCGCGCAAGGCCCGGCGGCGCAGGCGGCCGGCACCCAGCTGTCGGCCGCCTATAACGACGCATTGTTCAGTGCGTTCGCCCAGGCCGGACTGCGGGTGATCCCGCTGGACACCTTCCATCTGTTCCAGGAAGTCGCGGCCGATCCGGCGGCGTTCGGTTTCAGCAACATCACCGGCACCGCGTGCCAGCCGCAGATCACCGCGCAGTCGCTGACCTGCAACCCCAACACCTATGTCACCCCTGGGGCCACCACCAGCTACGGGTTCGCCGACGGCGTGCACCCCTCCGGTGGTGCGCACGAGGTGATCGCCGACTACGCGGTGTCGGTGCTGGAAGCGCCACGCCAGGTGGCGGTCCTGCCGAACTCGGCGGCGATGACCGGCCGCGCGCGTGCCGACCGCGTCGCCGCGCAGCTGGCGGTGCCGGTCGAG
>NZ_JBJXHK010000186.1:0-582 GCF_046638635.1 Lysobacter zhanggongensis | reverse complement strand
GCTGCCACGGCGCTCGTGGTCGACGACCTCGCCGACAGCGACGGTGCTGTTGGCGACGAACAGCCCCGCCGCCAGCAGCATCAGCGCGCCGGCAGCGGACAGCAGGCCCCCCAGCAGCAGCCAGCCCCACGCCATCGCCCGCAGGCCGCGGCTGCCCGCGATCACTTCATCCGCACGCTGATGCGCGCCCCTGCCGCCGGCAGCTCGAACGCGATGCGGTCGAAGTCGGGCCGGCCGAACAGCACCGGGTTGTTGGAAAAGCCGTAGTCATCCTTGGGGATGCCCAGGGCGCTGACATCGAACCTGCCGTTGGCGTTGGTGTCGTGCAGCACCACCACCGCGTAACGGCCCGGCGCAAGGCCGGTGAAGCGCGCCTGCAAGCGGGTGCCACCGTCGGGGTACACGCGTTGCAGCGGCACCACCGGCCTGCCGCCATCCCAGCCCGCCGCGCTGTCGTAGACGAAAGCGGTGAGCCGGCCCTGCTGCGAGCCGACGTCTTCGATATCGATGACGAGGTCGGCCGCTCGGGCCGGCCCGGCCACCAGCCCGAGCGCCAGCAGCACCGCGGCGGCCGTGCCGGGC
>NZ_JBJXHK010000185.1:0-589 GCF_046638635.1 Lysobacter zhanggongensis | reverse complement strand
GCGCGAATCGCCAGGTCCAGGTCGCATCGGCGGGGGCGCCGTGGCGCTGGCGATGGCCGGCATCCAGACCCCAGCGCGCGCCGGCCGCCTGCAGCCAGTCGTGCAGGCGTTCGAGCGCCATCGCGTCCAGGCCGGCTGCCTCGGCCAGCGGTGGGCTGGCGACTAGGTCCAGCACCTCGTGCAGGCCGAAGCGCGACACCGGCAACGCCAGCAGGCGCAGGAACACCTCCACCAGCGGCTCGCCGGCGAGCGGACTGGCGTCGGCCAGCGCGTAGGGGATGAAGTCCGGCTGGCCGGCACGGCCGCCGAACACCGCCTCGATATACGGCACGTACGGGTCGATGTCGGGCGCCAGCACGGCGATCTCGCGCGGTTGCAGCGGCGGGTCGAAACGCCCGTCCTCGAGCAGGCCGCGCAGTTGGTCGTGCAGCACCTGCACCTCGCGCAGGCGCGTGTGGCAGGCGTGCACCTGCAGAGTCGGGTCGCCACGGTCGACGGCCTCGCGCCGCGGTGCGCCCGGCTCCGCCCGGCGATGGAACAGGTCGCGCTGCAGCCGCTTCAGCAGGCCGTCGGCGAGCGGGTCGGTCGG
>NZ_JBJXHK010000184.1:0-620 GCF_046638635.1 Lysobacter zhanggongensis | reverse complement strand
GCAGCAGCGCCGCGCCGCGGGACCGGCGGGTGGCGCTCACCGCAGCCCTCCCATGAACCCGTCCTCGGCCTGGCCGCCGGCCTGCGGCAGCGCCACCACCAGCGCCGGCCACGCGCGCTCGTCGGCGTCGCTGATGGTCACTTCCACCAGCAACGGCAGCCGGTCGCTGGCCTCCCAGTCGTCCTGCCAGTCGCCGAGTTCGCCGCTCTCGCGGTCGATCGCGCGGTAGCGGAAGCTCGCGGCGCCGATGCCGTCGACCAGTGTTTCCGGCGGTCGCGGTTCGTTCGGTTCGATGGTCTCGCCGGCCAGCACGAGGCGGAAGTCCACCTCGATCCGCGTCTCGCCTCCTTCGGTGTGGACGCGCAGATCGTGCAGGTGGGGGCCGCCGCGGCCGAGGTAGTCCGGCAGGTCGGCGACGAACTGCATCCGGTCGGGACCGCCGACGAAGCGTTGCGGCACCAGGGTGTCGTCGTCGGTGGCGAACGCGAGCGGCCGCGCGGCGGCGATGCGCTTGCGCAGGAACCCCTCGACCGCGCGGATGCGCTCGTTGCGCTCGGCCAGTGCCTCGCCGCGGCGCGTGGCCTGGGTGGCCGCGCCGAGGGTCGAGAAGGCGATGGCCA
>NZ_JBJXHK010000183.1:0-659 GCF_046638635.1 Lysobacter zhanggongensis | reverse complement strand
GACGGCCGGCGCCGCGCGGCGTACTGACGGTGCTGAGGGGCCTGCTGGCGTTGGCCGCCCTGTTGTTCGCGGCTACCTTCCTGTGGCCCGAACGGTTCGGCGGGGCCGAACCCGGAACCGTCTCGCAGCTGGCCGACCAGGGCCCCGCGTCCAGGTACGGCGCCGACGCCGCGCTGGTCTCGCACCGTGACTTCGAACTGCTGGCCGACCCCGAAGGTTTGCAGGACGCCCGCGAGCTCGCGTTCCACAGCTGGCTGGCCGCGCAGGGTGCCAACACCCCACTGCCCGGGGCCGAACCCGGCCCGGTGCGTGAAGACGGACCGACGGCTCCGCCGGAAGATGGATTGCAGGGAGGCGTCGATGGGGCCGGCGCCGCGGCCGGCATGGTCGAGGTGCCTCTCGGAGAGACCGCCAATGAACCGGGTTGAGGCATGCCTGCGCCGGATGGTCGTGGCCGTCGTGCTCGCCGGACTGGCACCCGCCGCGGTGGCCACGCCGCCGGTGCTGGACGATTTCGACGACGTGTTGCCGCGGCTCCAGCCCGAGCGGCGTGCCGGACTGCAGCGTCACGCCGAGCGCTGGGCCGGATGGACCGAATCCGAGCGCGCGGCGTTCGAGCAGCGTGCGGCCGAGTGGGATGCGCTGCCGGCGGCCGAGCG
>NZ_JBJXHK010000182.1:0-705 GCF_046638635.1 Lysobacter zhanggongensis | reverse complement strand
GGCTGCGGGCGGCACCACTGGCGCGCGCCATCCGGCGCCTGCCGCCGGTGCCGCCGCGCCCAGCGGGTGGAACCGTCCGCGTCGGCTTCCTTTCCAACGGGTTCGGCGCGCACCCGACCGGCCTGTTGATCGTGGCCCTGTTCGAAGCCCTACGCGCGGTGCCGGACATCGACCTGCACCTGTTCGCACTCAACCCGCGCGACCGCAGCCCGATCCGCCATCGCCTGGAGTCCGCCACCCGGGTGCACGATGTCGCCGGGCGCAACCATGCCCAGGTGGCCATGGCGATCCGCGACGCCGCCATCGAGGTGCTGTTCGACCTGCGCGGCTGGGGCGGTGGCGGTACGCCCGAAGTGCTGGCAATGCGGCCAGCGCGGGTGCAGGTCAACTGGCTCGCTTACCCCGGCACGTCCGGCGCACCGTGGATCGATTACGTGTTGGCCGACGAGTTCGTGCTGCCGCCCGCGCTGGAACCGCACTTCAGCGAGACGGTGGTGCGACTTCCACGCTGTTTCCAGCCATCCGACAGCACCCGCGCCCTGCCCGTCCCGCCGTCGCGCGAGGCATGCGGGTTGCCGGCGACGGGCTCGGTGTTCTGCTGCTTCAACAACAGTTACAAGCTCAACCCGGCCAGCGTGGCGCGCGCGCTCGCGGCCGTGCGTGCGGTGCCGGGCAGCGTGTTGTGGCTGCTGTCGGGGCCGGGCG
>NZ_JBJXHK010000181.1:0-713 GCF_046638635.1 Lysobacter zhanggongensis | reverse complement strand
GCCCTGTTGCGTCGCGGGCTGCCGCTGCCCCGCCCGTTCGACCGGGTCGCGTGGCAGTTCGATGCCAGCGCTCGCCCGCCGGCCGAGGCGGACGGCTACCGACCGCCGGTGCGGCTGGCAGTGCTGCTGCCGCTGTCGGGTGACCTCTCCGCAGCGGCCGCACCGGTCCGTGACGGCCTGCTGGCCGGCTACTACGGCGAGTCCCGCCGCCGCCCGGAAGTGCGCTTCTACGACACCCACGGCACCGCCGGTGGTGCACTGGCCGCCTACGACCGTGCCGCGGGTGAAGGCAACGACTTCATGGTCGGCCCGCTCGGCCGCGACGAGGTCGGCGCGTTGTTCAACCGCGGCGCCCTGGCCGTGCCGGTGCTGGCATTGAACCGCGCCGGCGACGTCCCGCCGGCGGGCAACGCGAGCTTCTCGCTGTCGCCCGAAGACGAGGGCATCGCGGCCGCCGGCCTGCTGCTGGAGCGCGGGGCACGACGGGTGCTGGTGATCGCCGGCAGCGATGACAGCCAGCGTCGTGCGGTCGATGCGCTGCGCAACCACCTCGCCGAGCACGGTGCGACGGTCACCGGCATCGCCAGCGCAGGGATCGCCGACTACAGCCCCTACGCCCAGGCGGAGGGCGGCGTCGACGCGGTGTTCCTGGCGGTGCGCGGCAACGTCGCGCGCGAGGCGATGCCGCGGCTGGCCCTGGCCGGCCTGGCCGG
>NZ_JBJXHK010000180.1:0-760 GCF_046638635.1 Lysobacter zhanggongensis | reverse complement strand
GGACGCGGCAGCGCTGCCGCACGCCGCCGACGTCGCCCGGCTGGCGGCGATGTGCGCCGCCCGCGGCGAGTTGCTCGCGCCCGAGAAGGTCGAACCGACCTATCTGCGCAACCAGGTCGCGCTGACCCTGGCCCGGCAGCAGGCCCTGCGCGACGCGCGCTGACCCTCCGGCGAGGCCGCCTCCGGCAAGCGCCTAGCGGTCGACCAGCTCGCCGCCCGGCAGGAACGCCCAGGTCCGGGTCACGTGCAGGACGTCCGGGTCGTCGTCGGATTTCGGCAAGGGCGGGTACGGCTCGGCCAGCTGCGCGATGCGCAGCGCTGACGCATCCAGCAACGGAATACCGCTGGACACCACGATGCCGGTGTCCTCGACGCTGCCATCGCGCCGGATCGCGACGCTGATGACCACCTGGCCGGCCAGCCGGCGCCGACGCGCCTCGTCGGGATAGTTGAGGTTGCCCACGCGCTCGACCCGGTCGACCCACTCGCGCAGGTAGCCGGCCCACGCGTACTCGGTGGTGCTGGCCGAGACGAACTTGCGCTTGGGGCGCTTGGCGTACCGCTCCGAGCGCAGGTGGATCTCGGCGGCGAGCCGGGCCATCGCCATGTCGTGGCTGATCTTCTCCTCGCCCGGCGGAAGGGTGCGCTCGTCCGGTGGCGGGGTCGCCTTGGCGGTCGCGGTGTTGGCCTCACCGCGGGTGCTGCTGACCACGCGGGCTTGCGGCGGTGGCTGCGGCGCCGGCGACTGCGCGCGCAGTTC
>NZ_JBJXHK010000179.1:0-773 GCF_046638635.1 Lysobacter zhanggongensis | reverse complement strand
GCCGCCGGCGGCGCCGGTGTCAGCGCCAGCCGCGGCCTTCTCCGCGGCCATCCGGTCGAGCGTCTCGCGCAGCGCCTGCGGCGGGACGTAGCCGCCCAGCTGGATGCCGTCCTCGGACAGGATCATCGGGGTACCGGTCAGGCCGACCCGCTGGCCGATGTTGTACTGCATGGTGACGGTGTTCTTGCAGTCGCGCTCCTGGACCTTGCCGCTGGCCTTGGCGTCGGTGAGCGCCTGCTTGCGGTCGTCGGCGCACCAGACCGAGACCATCTTCTCGAAGTCCTCGCTGCCGATGCCCATCCGCGGGAACGCCAGGTACTCCACCGCGATGCCCTGCGCGTTGTACTGCGCGATCTCGCTGTGGAGCTTGCGGCAGTAGCCGCATTCGACGTCGGTGAACACGGTGACGGTGTGCCTGGGGTTCGGCGGCGCGAACACGATGCGCTCGCTCGCCGGGATCGTCTCCAGCAGCTTGGTGCGCATGCCGGCCAGCGCCACCTCGGTCAGGTTGCGGTCGGTCCGGCTGTCGATCAGGGCGCCGCCCGAACCGGGCAGGAACAGGTAGCGGCCATCGTCGCTGACGTAGACCACCTGGCCGCCGACGATCGCCTCGCGGAAACCCGGCAGCGGCGCGGCCCCGACACTCTCGACCTCGATCCGCGGATTGAGCTGCTTGATCGCGTCGACCGCGCGCGCGTCGGCCGTGCCTGCTGCCGGCTTGGCCGCGAGCGTTGCCGGCGTGGCCGAGGACCGCGGCGCAGCGTCGGCGCCGG
>NZ_JBJXHK010000178.1:0-818 GCF_046638635.1 Lysobacter zhanggongensis | reverse complement strand
GCGTGGCGCGGGCTTGGCGTCGCCGTCGCGATCGCCGTGGTCGCCGGCCTGGTGGTGCTGCTGGCCTGGCCGGCGTTGGTCGATGGCGCGTTGCGCTGGGTCGCCGCGGTGGCGTTGCTGCTGGCTTCGGCTGGCCTGCACGCCTGGCTGCAGCGCGTCGCACCGCCCGAGGCGCTGCGGTTCTTCGACGAGGACGAGTACGTCGACGAAGCGCTGCCCGAGCCACCCGCACCGGAGCCCGCGCTGGCAGCGGAACCGGCCCTGGCCGCGGCGCCGCTGGTGGACGACATCGTCATCGCGTCCCCGGTGGCCGCACCAACAGCACCACCGGCGGAACCGCTGGAGCCGGCCCTGTACGAGGCCGCCAGGGGTGGCCGGGTGGAACGCGCGCTCGAGCTGATCGAGGCCGGCGCTGATCCGCACGCTCCGCCGCCCTCCGACGACCGCGATCAGCGCAGCTTGGCCGTGCTGGCCGCGGTGCTGCCCGACCTGCGGCTGCTGCGCGAGCTCATTGCGCGCGGCGTCGACCTCAACGTCGCCCACGCCGGGATGACGCCGCTGCTGGCCGCCACCCGCGACAGCTGGCATGGACGCCCCGATGCGGTCATGACGCTGCTGGCCAACGGCGCCGATTCGCGCGTGACCGACGCCGAGGGCAACACCCCGCTGCATTTCGCCGCCCGCAGCTCCGACCCGGGCGTGGCCGCCCTGCTGCGCGACGCCGCGGCGGAACTGGAGGTGCTGAACCACGACGGCCTGTCGCCGCTGGGGGTCGCGTGCGCGGCCGGCAACTGGCGGCTCACCCGCTTCCTGCTCGA
>NZ_JBJXHK010000177.1:0-860 GCF_046638635.1 Lysobacter zhanggongensis | reverse complement strand
CGCGCCAGCTCGGCGATGCGGCGGCGGCCTTCGATCTCGGCGGGTGGGATCGGCTCGAGGAAATGCACCTCGCCGACCCGCGCCGGCTCGCCGAGCAGGCGCAGGAAGTTGCCGACGAAGCTCTCGCCGGGGCGGAACGCCACCACCTTCTGGGCCGAGCAGTGCTCGCCGTAACACAGTGCGACCGGCTGCACCGGCACGCCGGCCTCGACCGCGGCCAGGAAGATCCGCGCATGGAATGGGCCCAACTCGCCACCGCCGCGCGCCCCACCCTCCGGGAACACCCCGACGGCCTGGCCATTGCGCAGCCGCGCCAGCATCTCGTGCAACACGCCGCCGAGCGATTCGGTGCTTCCCCGCGAGTGGAAGATCGTCTGTGCGCGGGTCGCCATCCAGCCCACCAGCGGCCAGCTGCGAATCTCGCGCTTGGCCACGAAGCCCATCATCCGCTGGCTGTGCAACGCGGTGATGTCGATCCAGCTGACGTGGTTGGCGACGAACATCGCCGCACCCGGAAGCGGCGTGCCGACCCGCCGCATGCGGAAGCCGAACACCCGCATCAACCCGTTCGACCAGCCTCGGATCACGCGTTGCTCGAGCGTCTCCCCGCCGACCATGAGGTCCTTGGTCAGCGGCGTGACCAGCAGCAACACCAGGGGCAGGTCGATGAGCACGTGCCACAGCAGCATCGGCACCCGGACCAGGTAACGCAGGCCACGCGCCAGCGGCGAGGACCGGGGCGCGGGAGCGGCGGCGGAGGGGGGCGCATTCATCGTCGCGATGATACCCAACGTGGCTGCTGCGCCACGCCTCGCGCCTCGCCGCCGGGCCAGCGCCCACGGCGCCGCTACAATGCCCGG
>NZ_JBJXHK010000176.1:0-863 GCF_046638635.1 Lysobacter zhanggongensis | reverse complement strand
GCCCGGCGGGGACGAAGGGGGGCAGCTCGCGCGCGAGCAACCGCACGCCGCGCACCGGCGCCGGCACCCGGGCCTGCTCCAGCCGGCCGCGGGCGAGCTCGAACAGCATCGCCGGATTGCGCTCGGGCGCGAGCAGGCCGATGGTGATTTCGCTGTCGGCGATGCGCTCGTGCTCCAACACGACGGTGAAGCGCTGCACGCCGCCGTCGCGACCGGCCAGGTAGGCGGCCAGGTCGGCGGTCAACCGGCGCAACGGGAACAGCAACGCCTGGCTGGATTCGACGTCGTAGTTCAGTTCGATCCGCGATTCGAATGCGTCCGGCGGCTCGTAGCACTGCAACGGGGCCGGCAGGGTGCCGGTCAACCGGTCCAGGTGCGCGAGCGCATCGGGCCCGACCCGCTTGCCGAGGGCCGCCCGCGGCAGGGCGAACACCTGTCGGAGCTTGCGCAGGCCCATCCGGCGCAGCGACGTGGCGGTGCCGGGTGCGAGCCCGCTGCGTTCCACCGGCAGCTGCCCGAGCGCGTTGTGCAGCGGTGCCTCGTCGGTGACCGCCAGGCCGTCATGGACGTTGGCCAATGCGCGTGCGGCATGCGGGTGCGGCGCGAGGGTGATGCGGTGGCGGAAGCCGAGTGCGTCCAGGTCGGCCCGTAGTTGCGCCTCGAACCGAGGCCACGGCCCGAACAGTTTGAAACTGGCCTCGACCTCCAGCAGGAGGGCCGACGGCATGGTGCGGCAGACCAGCGAGCTGTAGCGGTAGGCCCAGGCGGCGAGGAAGTCGTGCCAGCGGTCGACCTCCGCGGGGTCGTGCTCGATGGTGGCGAAATGGCCGCACAGCGCCTGGGCCGCGCCGAGCGACTGGCCG
>NZ_JBJXHK010000174.1:0-955 GCF_046638635.1 Lysobacter zhanggongensis | reverse complement strand
GCGGGCGCCCGCAGGCGCGCTCGCTCGCGGGCGATGAGCGCGTCCACGGTGTCCAGTACCTGCTCGAAGCTGCGTCCAATCACGCGGTAGCGGCCGGCCACGACCAGGCTCGGGGTGCCGTCGACGCCGCTGCGGCGGATGAACGTCCGCGCACGTTCGAGCTGCGCATCGGTCGCGGCGCTGGTCATGGTGGCGGCGAACGCGGCCGGGTCGGCGCCGTAGCCGGCGTAGAAGGCGGCGATCTCGGCGGGCGTGGCCCGCATGATCGGGAGGCGTTGCTCGTCGTGGAGCGCACGGAACATGTCCGCGTGGGTGCGCTCCACCAGCCCGTGCGCCTGCGCGGCGTAGTACGCCCGTGCATACGGCAGCCAGTAGCCACTGAACGGCGCCGGCACCGGCACGAACGACACGTCGTCGGGCAGCCTGCGCTTCCACGCCGCGACCGCTGGTTCGAACGCGGCGCAGTGCGAGCAGGTGTAGCCGAACACCTCGACCACTTCGATCCGGCCGGGCGCAGTGTCGAACGGCATGCCGCCGGGGATCTCGACGTAATCCACGCCGGCCACCGGCGCTGCAGGAGCCGCGTAAGCGGGGGAGAGCGCGGCGATCGACAGCAGGGCCAGGACGGCAAGGCGCGAGAGCAGGATCATGGGCGGGTTCCTCGGGGCCGCTCGGTCGCGCTACGGCGGCCGGCAGTCCACAAACAAAAGCGCCGGCCGTGAATGTCACGACCGGCGCAAGGACCAACAGGAGTGAGCAGCGGTTGGGACCGGCGCACGCGCCGGAAGTTCCCGGTCAGCCCTGTTCGGGTTCGGCGGCCGTGCTGGCAGCGTCTTCGGCCTCGGCCGGCACGGTGCCGGTCGCGTCGACCTCGGCCCCGTCGACGCCGGTCGCCTCGGGCCCGGTCGTGGTATCCACCGGCTCGGCCGGCGCTTCGGCCGCGGGGGCCGGTGCC
>NZ_JBJXHK010000173.1:0-1040 GCF_046638635.1 Lysobacter zhanggongensis | reverse complement strand
GCGCGCGTCGGCCGTGCCTGCTGCCGGCTTGGCCGCGAGCGTTGCCGGCGTGGCCGAGGACCGCGGCGCAGCGTCGGCGCCGGAGGCGTCGGGCGTCTTGGCGCAGGCGGAGAGGCTGAGGGCGCCGAGTGCGGCGACGAGGAGGGTGCGTTTCATGCCGGATCCTGGAATTGGGCGGGCGCCATGCGCCGCCGGGAACTGCGCCGATTGTGGCACGCCGGCCACGGGCGCTTGCGCGACGCGCGTCCCTGCGGCGGCCGCGGTTGGCGAACCGTACATGTCCGCTCAGCCGCGCGGATGGTGGCGTGCGTGCAGCTGCTTGAGCTGCTCGCGCGCAACCAGCGTGTAGATCTGCGTGGTCGACAGCGAGCTGTGGCCGAGCAGCATCTGCAGCGCGCGCAGGTCGGCGCCGTGGTTGAGCAGGTGGGTCGCGAAGCTGTGCCGCAGCCCGTGCGGACTGATGCGGGCCGGGTCGATACCGGCGGCCGCGGCGTAGCGCTTGACCCGTTGCCACACCTGCTGCCGGCTCGGTGGCTCGCCGCTGGCGCCGATGAACAGTGGCGCCAGCACGCGCTTGCCCGCCAGTTGCGGGCGGGCGTGGGCCAGGTAGCGCTCGAGCCAGTGCCGGGCCTCCTCGCCCAGCGGCACCAGGCGTTCCTTGCCTCCCTTGCCGCTGACCCGCAGCACGCCCTGGCGCAGGTTGAGCGCGGTCGCCGGCAGGTTGGCCAGCTCGCTGACACGCAGGCCGCAGGCGTACATCAACTCCAGCATCGCGCGGTCGCGCAGGCCGATCGGGTCGTCGACGTCCGGCGCGTCCAGCAACGCATCAACCTGGCTTTCGGCCAGGGCCATGGGCAGCAGGCGCGGCAGCCGGGGTGGCTCCAGCAGCGCGGTCGGGTCGTCGGTGCGCTCGCCGCGCCGCACCCGCCAGCCATAGAACGCACGCAGCGCCGACAGCAGCCGGGCGTTGCTGCGCGGCGAGTAGCTCTCTCGCATGCGCCAGGCCAGGTAGTCGAACAGTGCCGCGCGGTCGGCACCGG
>NZ_JBJXHK010000172.1:0-1055 GCF_046638635.1 Lysobacter zhanggongensis | reverse complement strand
CCGCGACCGCCCCGCCGCCGCCCGAGGGCCTGGCCGTGGCATCGCGCGGCGAGCCGATCCCGACCGTGCGCCTGCCCGACCTGCAGGGCCGCGAGGCCACCCTGCCTGCGGACTATGCGGGGCGGCCGGTGCTGGTGAACTTCTGGGCCAGCTGGTGCGGCCCGTGCATCGAGGAGATGCCGGAACTGGACCGGTTCGCCGCCAGCCAGGGCGGCACGGGCGTCCAGGTGGTCGGCATCGCGCTGGACGAGCCCGACGCGGTGCGCGAGTTCCTACGGCATACCCCGGTCGACTACCCGATCCTGCTCGACGTCGCCGGCCCGGCGGACTCGGGCGTGCAATTGGGCAATGTCCGCGGCGTGTTGCCGTTCACCGCCCTGGTCGACGCGCAGGGGCGGCTGGTGAAGCAGAAGATCGGCCCGTTCGAGCACGGTGAGGTCGACGCGTGGGCCGCGCACTGAGGCGAACTTTTCAAACAACCGATTAAATCGCGACAACTTCGGCGAAACAGCCGATAACTTCTGGACAGCGACCCCCTGCTCGGCCACACTGCCGGCCTTTCCACGTCCCGGTCCGCGATGGCGAAGTTGCTGCTCCTGCATGGCCCCAACCTCAACCTGCTCGGCATGCGCGAGCCGGAGGTCTACGGCCACACCACGCTGGAACAGATCGACGCTGCCCTGCGCGCAACCGCCGAGGCCGCCGGGCACACGCTGGAAACGCTGCAGTCGAACGCCGAGCACGTGCTGGTGGACCGCGTCCAGGCCGCCCGCACGGACGGCGCCGCGCTGGTGCTGATCAACCCCGCCGCCTTCACCCACACCAGCGTGGCCCTGCGCGACGCCCTGGCGGCGACGGCACTGCCGTTCTACGAAATCCACCTGTCCAACCCGCATGCCCGCGAACCCTTCCGCCGCCAAAGCTATTTCAGCGACCTGGCCGTCGGCGTGGTCGCGGGCTTCGGCGCCGACAGCTACCGCTACGCCCTCGACGCCGCCATCGCGCGGCTCGACACCGCGCCCCGTTGACCTGCCCGGCCGCCGGCCCGGCGGCCT
>NZ_JBJXHK010000171.1:0-1159 GCF_046638635.1 Lysobacter zhanggongensis | reverse complement strand
GCGGCCGGCGCGGTCATCGGCGTCGGCGACCGGCTCGACCCCTTCAGCTACGCCCACGCGCCGCTGGCGCTGCCGCCGCACACGTTCCGCCTGGCGGCCAACCACGACGCCGATGCGCTGGAGGCGTTGCGGGTCGGCTGGGGTCTCGGGGCGTACCGCTTCTCGCGGTACCGGCAACCGCCTCGGCAGCCGGCGTCGCTCGAGGTCGACAACGCGGCAGCGGCGCTCGACGCGCTGGCCGCGTGCCTGCGCGTGCGCGACCTGGTCAACACGCCGACAGAGCACATGGGCCCGGACCAGCTCGAACAGGTCGCCTGCGAGATCGCCGAGCGCCACGGCGCCGCGATCGAGGTCATCAGCGGCGACGACCTGCTGGAGCGCAACTTCCCGGCCATCCACGCGGTCGGGCGTGCCAGCCACCGCGCCCCGCGCTTGATCTGCCTGCGCTGGGGCGACGCGTCGCACCCGCACGTGGCACTGGTCGGCAAGGGCGTGTGCTTCGACACCGGCGGCCTGGACCTCAAGCCGGCCGACGGCATGCGCAACATGAAGAAGGACATGGGCGGCGCCGCGCATGCGATCGCGCTGGCCGAATGGGTGATGGCGCGCAAGCTGCCGTTGCGGATCACCCTGCTGGTGCCGGCCGTTGAGAACGCAGTCGGCCCGAATGCATTCCGTCCGGGCGAGGTCATCGCAACGCGCGCCGGCCTCAGCGTGGAAATCGACAACACCGACGCCGAAGGCCGCGTCGTGCTGTGCGACGCGCTGGCCTACGCCGGCGAGCAGTCGCCGGAACTGCTGCTCGACTTCGCCACCCTGACGGGCGCGGCGCGGATCGCGCTTGGCCCCGACCTGCCCGCGCTGTACAGCAACGACGACGCGCTGGCCGCCGACTGGCTCGAGGCCGGCCAGCAGCAGCGCGACCCGCTCTGGCGCATGCCGTTGTGGCGGCCGTACTGGCGCTACCTCACCAGCGGCATCGCCGACATCGCCAACGGCGGTCCGAGCCGGATGGGCGGCAGCATCACCGCCGCGCTGTACCTGGAGCGCTTTGTCCCGGCTACGCAGAAGTGGGCGCACCTGGACGTCTACAGCTGGAACGACGCCGACCGCCCCGGCCGCCCGGCCGGCGGCGAGGCGCAGGGGCTGCGCGCGGCGT
>NZ_JBJXHK010000170.1:0-1185 GCF_046638635.1 Lysobacter zhanggongensis | reverse complement strand
TTACTTGATGATCTTGGAGACCACGCCGGCGCCGACGGTACGGCCGCCTTCGCGGATCGCGAAGCGCAGGCCTTCGTCCATGGCGATCGGGTTGATCAGCGAGACGACCATCTTCACGTTGTCGCCCGGCATCACCATCTCCACGCCTTCCGGCAGCTCCACCGCACCGGTGATGTCGGTGGTGCGGAAGTAGAACTGCGGGCGGTAGCCCTTGAAGAACGGCGTGTGACGGCCACCCTCGTCCTTCGACAGCACGTACACCTCGCCCTCGAAGTCGGTGTGCGGCTTGATCGAACCCGGCTTGCACAGCACCTGGCCGCGCTCCACGTCGTCACGCTTGGTGCCGCGCAGCAGCAGGCCCGCGTTGTCGCCCGCCTGGCCCTGGTCCAGCAGCTTGCGGAACATCTCGACGCCGGTGACGGTCGTCTTGACGGTCGGACGGATGCCGACGATCTCGATTTCCTCGCCCACCTTGATCACGCCGCGCTCGATGCGGCCGGTCACCACGGTGCCGCGACCGGAGATCGAGAACACGTCCTCGACCGGCATCAGGAACGCCTTGTCCACGTCGCGCTCGGGCTCCGGGATCCAGCTGTCCAGCGCCTCCACCAGCTTGATGATCGCCGGCACGCCGATCTCCGACTGGTCACCTTCCAGCGCCTTCAGCGCCGAACCGTGGATGATCGGGGTGTCGTCGCCCGGGAAGTCGTACTTGCTCAGCAGCTCGCGCACTTCCATCTCGACGAGCTCCAGCAGCTCGGCGTCGTCCACCATGTCGGCCTTGTTCAGGAACACCACGATGTACGGCACGCCCACCTGGCGGGCCAGCAGGATGTGCTCGCGCGTCTGCGGCATCGGGCCGTCAGCGGCCGAGCACACCAGGATCGCGCCGTCCATCTGCGCCGCACCGGTGATCATGTTCTTCACGTAGTCGGCGTGGCCCGGGCAGTCAACGTGCGCGTAGTGGCGCGTCGGGCTTTCGTATTCCACGTGCGAGGTCGAGATCGTGATGCCACGGGCCTTTTCCTCAGGCGCCTTGTCGATCGCGTCGTAGGCGTGGAACTCACCACCGAAACGCTCCGCGCCGATCTTGGTCAGCGCTGCGGTCAGCGTGGTCTTGCCGTGGTCGACGTGACCGATCGTGCCGACGTTGACGTGCGGCTTGGTGCGCTCGAACTTACCCTT
>NZ_JBJXHK010000169.1:0-1189 GCF_046638635.1 Lysobacter zhanggongensis | reverse complement strand
CGCAGCGCGGACACCGGCCGCTTCGACCGCACCGCGCGCGCCCAGTACGCGGACCGCAAGCCAGCCCGCGAGCGGCATCGCCAGCAGCCACAGCGGCAGCCATCCGAGCAGCGCATGGCTGGCGCGAGCCTCCGGGATCAACAGCACGAGCGTTGCGCCGACGGCGAGCGCGTAGCGCAGGACGTGTTCGGCGACGGAGGGGCTGGCGGCGTGGACAAGGCTCATGGCGGCGACCTGCAAGGGTGGGATCGCAGGATTGCGCCCGGCCATCTCACCGGTTGCGACCGTCAGTAGCCGGCCTCGTCCAGCGCCTTGTCGGCCTCGTGGCGGCCGATCGCGATCAGCTCCCGGGCCCGCCAGAACTCGTAGAACTGGCAGGCATCGCGTGGTATGCGGATCACCAGCTCGGGGGGATCGAGCGCAAGCTGCACGCGGGCGATCTGCGCCTGCATGGTGTCGAGCGAGCGCGACATCAGCTCGGTGAAGCCGTAGCGCGCCGTGTCGACCTGGTCGCCGTCCGCCTCGCCGCGGCGCAGCCGCCGCTCGATCCAGTCGAGCAGGCGCGAGTGGGCGGGTGATTCATCGCCGACCCGCGGTTCCGGTGCCTCCGGATGCGCCGGCGTGCCGGGCGGCTGGTTGGGCCAGCTGTTCATGTCGACCGCGACCAGCCGGTGGGCGTCCGACAGCCGGCTCGCGGCGATCGGCAGCGGCGCCAGCAGGCCGCCGTCGACCAGCTCGCGGCCGTTGACCCGGTGCGGAGTGAAGATGCCGGGTATCGCGATCGAGCCACGCACCGCGTCCCACAGGTCGCCTTGCCGCAGCCACACCTCGCGCTGGCGCATCAGGTCGACCGCGACCGCGGTGAAGTCGACCGGCAGGTCCTCGATCCGCACGTCGCCGGTGCGCTCGCGCAGCGCGGCCATCAGCCGCGTGCCCTCGAACAGCGCCGGCCGCCCGAATACCGGGTCGAGCAGCCGCAGCATGTCGGTGCGGCTCATCGACAGCAGCCAGTCGCGGAACACGTGCAGCTGGCCGGCCGCGAACAACCCGCCGACCAGCGCGCCACTGGACGACCCGGCCACCGCGACGATGTCGATCCCGCGCGCGACCAGCGCGTCGATCACGCCGATCTGGGCCAGCCCGCGTGCGCCGCCGGCGCCGAGCACGAGCGCGACCGGCTCGCCGCGCT
>NZ_JBJXHK010000168.1:0-1243 GCF_046638635.1 Lysobacter zhanggongensis | reverse complement strand
TCATTCCAACCGCCTCACTTCCATGAAGCCATCAGAACCAATCTTGGAACGTCGCTGAAAATCTCTCTAAAAACACCTTCGGTGTTGTAAGGTTAAGCCTCACGGATCATTAGTACTGGTTAGCTCAATGCATCGCTGCACTTACACACCCAGCCTATCAACGTCTTAGTCTTAAACGTTCCTTCAGGGGCCTTGAAGGCCCAGGGAAGACTCATCTTGAGGCAAGTTTCGCGCTTAGATGCTTTCAGCGCTTATCTTTTCCGCACTTAGCTACCGGGCAATGCCATTGGCATGACAACCCGAACACCAGTGGTGCGTTCACTCCGNAAGTTTCGCGCTTAGATGCTTTCAGCGCTTATCTTTTCCGCACTTAGCTACCGGGCAATGCCATTGGCATGACAACCCGAACACCAGTGGTGCGTTCACTCCGGTCCTCTCGTACTAGGAGCAACCCCTCTCAATCTTCCAACGCCCACGGCAGATAGGGACCGAACTGTCTCACGACGTTCTAAACCCAGCTCGCGTACCACTTTAAATGGCGAACAGCCATACCCTTGGGACCTACTTCAGCCCCAGGATGTGATGAGCCGACATCGAGGTGCCAAACACCGCCGTCGATATGAACTCTTGGGCGGTATCAGCCTGTTATCCCCGGAGTACCTTTTATCCGTTGAGCGATGGCCCTTCCATTCAGAACCACCGGATCACTAAGACCTACTTTCGTACCTGCTCGAGCCGTCACTCTCGCAGTCAAGCTAGCTTATGCCTTTGCACTAACCTCACGATGTCCGACCGTGATTAGCTAACCTTCGTGCTCCTCCGTTACTCTTTGGGAGGAGACCGCCCCAGTCAAACTACCCACCAGACACTGTCCTCACCCCAGATTATGGGGCCGAGTTAGAACATCAAACATTAAAGGGTGGTATTTCAAGGATGGCTCCACGCAGACTGGCGTCCACGCTTCAAAGCCTCCCACCTATCCTACACATCAAGGCTCAATGTTCAGTGTCAAGCTATAGTAAAGGTTCACGGGGTCTTTCCGTCTTGCCGCGGGTACACTGCATCTTCACAGCGAGTTCAATTTCACTGAGTCTCGGGTGGAGACAGCCTGGCCATCATTACGCCATTCGTGCAGGTCGGAACTTACCCGACAAGGAATTTCGCTACCTTAGGACCGTTATAGTTACGGCCGCCGTTTACTGGGGCTTCGATCAAGAGCTTCGCCTTGCGGCTGACCCCATCA
>NZ_JBJXHK010000167.1:0-1379 GCF_046638635.1 Lysobacter zhanggongensis | reverse complement strand
GCCAGGTCTGGACCCTGCACGCCGAGCAGCAGCGACGCGGCGGCAGCGAAGGCCTGCGCCGGCTGCTGCTGGCGATCGTGCGCGACCTGCGGGTGGTGCCGATCCTGCTGGCGCGTCAGCTGGCCCGGATGCGTCGCGCCGACCAGCTTCCCGAGGACCAGCGCCGCCGGGTCGCCGAACTCACCCGCGACATCCATGCCCCGCTCGCGAACCGGCTCGGCATCTGGCAGTTGAAATGGGAACTCGAGGACCTCGCGTTCCGCCACCTGCAGCCCGACACCTACAAGCAGATCGCGCGGCTGCTGGACGAGAAGCGCGGCGACCGCGAGCGCTACATCGAGCAGGTCCGGCAGACCTTGCAGGCCGCGCTGGCCGCGCAGGGCGTCACCGCCGACGTCGCCGGCCGGCCGAAGCACATCTACAGCATCTGGAAGAAGATGCAGCGCAAGGACGTACCCATCGGCGAGCTGTACGACCTGCGCGCGGTGCGGGTGCTGGTCGACGACCTGGCCGCCTGCTATGCCGCGCTCGGCGTGGTGCACGCGACGTGGACCCCGATCCCCAGCGAGTTCGACGACTACATCGCCCGGCCCAAGCGCAACGACTACCGCTCGCTGCACACCGCCGTGGTTGGCCCCGAAGGCAAGACGCTCGAGGTGCAGATCCGCACCTGGGACATGCACCGGCAGGCCGAGCTCGGCGTCGCCGCGCACTGGAAGTACAAGGAAGGTGGCGGTGCCGGTGACGCCGCGTTCGACCGCAAGATCGCCTGGATGCGCCGGTTGCTGGAACCCGCCGCCGACGGCGCCGAGGCCGACGAGGCCACCCTGGCCGGCGAACTCGACACCGAACTGGTCGAGGACCGCGTCTACGTGCTCACCCCGAAGGGCGAGGTGATCGACCTCCCGGCCGGGGCCACGCCGCTCGACTTCGCCTATCGCGTCCATACCGAGGTGGGCCACCGTTGCCGCGGCGCCAAGGTCGACGGCCGTATCGTCCCGCTCGACCACCGCCTGCGCAGCGGCGACCGGGTGGAAATCATGACCGCCAAGACCGGCGAGCCGCGCCGGGACTGGCTGATCGAGTCCAACGGCTTCCTGGCCAGCAGCCGCTCACGCGAGAAGGTGCGCAACTGGTTCCACCGCCTCGACCGCGGGCGCAACGAGGCCGAGGGCAAGGAGCTGCTCGACAAGGAGCTGCGCCGGCTCGGGCTGCTGGGTGCCGACCTTGCGCCCGCACGCGAGCGTTTCCACCTTGATGGCGATGACGACCTCCACGTGCTGGTGGCGCTGGGCGACCTCGGTGCCCACCAGGTCGCACGCGTGCTGCTCGAGCACGAGCGGGCGTCGCGCGCGCCCGTGGCCGAGGCGCCGCTGCCG
>NZ_JBJXHK010000166.1:0-1429 GCF_046638635.1 Lysobacter zhanggongensis | reverse complement strand
GCGGCGCGGCGCCGGCGGCTGCCCGCAGGCTGGCGACGGCTTCGGGGAACCGCCGTTGCAGCCAGTGCGCGCGCCCGAGCCGCGCCAGTGCCTCGGGGTGGCCAGGTGCGAGTGCAAGTGCCTGCTGGCAGGCCGACTGCCCCGCCAACGCATCGCCGGCATCCAGCTCGGCGTCGGCCAACACAATCCACGCCAGCGCGTTGCGCGGTTCGCGGCGCACCGCCTCGCGCAGGTCGGCGCGTGGATCGCCTGGCGCCATCACGTGCCCCGTGTCAGCCGCGCGAGCTCGTCCGCCTGGTGCTCGGACTGCAGCCGGCTGACCAGCGCGTCGAGGTCGCCGGTGAGCACGTTGGGCAGGTCGTACAGGGTCAGGCCTTCGACCCGGTGGTCGGTGATCCGGCCCTGCGGGTAGTTGTAGGTCCGGATGCGCTGGCTGCGGTCGCCGCTGCCGACCTGCAGCTTGCGGTCCTCGGCGATGGCCGCGGCGGCCTTCGCGGCCTGCGCTTCGGCCAGCGTCGCCACCAGTCGCTTCATGGCCTTGTCGCGGTTGGCGTGCTGGCTGCGCTCGGTCTGGCTTTCGACCACCACGCCCGACGGGATATGGGTGATCCGGATCGCCGAGTCGGTCTTGTTGACGTGCTGGCCGCCGGCGCCGGACGAGCGGAAGGTATCCACGCGCAGGTCGGCCGGGTTGATCTCGATCGGTTCGCCGTCCGGCTCCACCGCGATGATGGCGACGGTCGCCGCCGAGGTGTGGATGCGGCCCTGCGATTCGGTTTCGGGGACGCGCTGGACGCGATGCGTGCCGGACTCGAATTTCAGCCGTGAGTACGCGCCGCGCCCCTCCACGCGGGCGATCACCTCGCGGTAACCGCCGTGCTCGCCCGGGTTGGCCGACTCCACCTCGACCCGCCAACCCTGCCGTTCCGCGTAGCGCGAATACATCCGGAACAGGTCGCCGGCGAAGATCGCCGCCTCGTCGCCGCCGGTGCCTGCGCGGACTTCCAGGTAGATGTCGCCTTCGTCGCGCGGGTCCCTCGGGATCAGGTGGGCGAGCAGTTCGGCGTCCAGGCGCTGCAGGCGCTCGTTGGCGCTGGCGATCTCCTCTTCCGCCAGCGCGCCCAGTTCGGGGTCGTTGCGCATCGCCTCGGCCGCGGCCAGGTCGGCTTTGGCCGCGGCCTCGTCGGCCAGCGCGGTGGCGACCGGCTCGAGCTGGGCGAACTCGCGCGAGAGCTGGCGGAAGCGATTGGCATCGCCGATCACGCCGGGGTCGGCGAGCAGGCGCTCGAGCTCTTCGCGGCGTTCAGCGAGGGCTTCGAGCTTGCGGCGCAGGGTCGGGGTCATCGGAGGTCTCGGGAAGGAAGCGGCCGGAACGCGGCGTCGCCGTGCACGGCGAACCCCGCGGCGACACCGCCGGAGATGCTACTTG
>NZ_JBJXHK010000165.1:0-1452 GCF_046638635.1 Lysobacter zhanggongensis | reverse complement strand
CGCGGCCGGGCTGCAGCTGCTGCACGCATTCGTGCGCGACCGCGCCGCGGCGGGCCGCAGCACCATCGTCACCCTCGCCTCGCCGACCCTGGCCGACGCCGCGCGTTCGCTCGCGCTCGCCGCCAGCCTCGGCGTCGATACACCCTCCGGAGACCCCGCGTGAGCGCCAACCTACTGATCGTCGACGACTCCACCTCCATGCGGCAGATGGTCGCGTTCGCACTGTCATCGGGCGGCTTCAACGTGCGCGAGGCCGAAGACGGCCAGGCCGCGCTCGACATCGCCCGCACCGCGTCGTTCGACGCGGTCGTCACCGACGTCAACATGCCGCGGATGGACGGGATCGAGCTCATCCGCCAGCTGCGCCAGCTGCCCAACTACAAGTTCACGCCGCTGCTGATGCTCACCACCGAGTCCGGCGGCGACAAGAAGATGGAAGGCAAGGCCGCGGGCGCAACCGGCTGGCTGGTCAAGCCGTTCGACCCCGACCAGCTGCTCGCCACGGTCCGCAAGGTCCTGGGCTGAGGGAGCCCAGCGCCATGGACATCACCCAGTTCCACGCCGCGTTCTTCGAGGAGAGCCGCGAAGGCCTCGACGCGATGGAGTCCGGCCTGCTGGGACTGGAGGCCGGTGGCGCCAGCGCCGACGTCGTCAACGTCATCTTCCGCGCCGCGCACTCGATCAAGGGTGGGGCGGCGACGTTCGGCTTTGGCCGGGTCACCGACCTGACCCACCTGCTGGAAACCCTGCTCGACCAGGCCCGCAGCGGCCAGCGCGTGCTGGACGGCAGCGCCGTGGGCGTGCTTCTGGAAGCNGGCTTTGGCCGGGTCACCGACCTGACCCACCTGCTGGAAACCCTGCTCGACCAGGCCCGCAGCGGCCAGCGCGTGCTGGACGGCAGCGCCGTGGGCGTGCTTCTGGAAGCGGTCGACGTGCTGCGTGGCCTGCTCGCCGCCGCCGAACAGGGCGACGGCGACGGTGACGGCGCGGTCGACCACGCGGCCCTCGCGCATGCGCGCGCCGGGCTGGACCGGATCCTCGCCGGGGCGTCGCCGGAAACGGTGGACGGCGCGGCGGGCGCTTCCGAGGCATCAACGATGGCCGGCGGCCCGGACCACTGGCGCATCGGTTTCCGCCCGGAGCCGTCGCTGTTCATGAGCGGCAACGACCCGCTGCGGATCCTGCGCGAGCTCGAAAGCCTCGGAGAGCTCGGCGCGACCTGCCTGGACGACCGGCTGCCACCGTTTTCCGAACTCGACCCGTTCGAGGCCCACCTGGCGTGGGACCTCATGCTGCCCGGCAGCGTCGCCCGCGGTGCGATCGACGAGGCGTTCGCCTGGGTCGAGGACCAGTGCGAGCTGACCATCGACGCGGTCCAGCCGGAGGCAGCCGTTGCTGCACCGGATGCCGACGATGCGGCCGCGGCTACCGCGCCCGCGCTCGGCGCGGACG
>NZ_JBJXHK010000164.1:0-1497 GCF_046638635.1 Lysobacter zhanggongensis | reverse complement strand
CGGGCCAGCGCCTCGTCGCGCGCGGCCTCGCCATGCGCGCGCAGGCGCTTGAGGGGTGCGGTGCGGGCACTGGCGGCGGTCGACTCCATGAACCGGGCGACCTGGATGTCGATGATCGCCTCGGCCTCGATCGCGGCCTCGCGTCGGCTGCGACGGTTGTCCTCGATCGCGCGCTGCAGGTCGTCCACCGTGTACAGGAACACGTCGTCGATACCGGCGACGTCGGCGGCGATGTCGCGCGGAACCGCGAGGTCCAGCAGCAGCATCGGCCGGTGCCGACGCTGGGCCAGCGCCTGCTGCACCTGCGGGCGGTGCAGTACCGGCTCCCGGCTGGCGGTGGCCGACAACACCACGTCGGCCTCGCCCAGGTGCTTGTCGAGTTCGGTCAGCGGCAGCGCAACGCCACCGTGGCGGCTGGCCAGTTCCTGCGCGTGCGAGAGCGTGCGGTTGGCGACCAGCAGCCGTCGAACCCGTGCCTGGACGAGATGGCGGGCCGCCAGTTCGATGGTCTCGCCGGCGCCGATCAGCAGCACGGTGGAGTCCTCGAGCCGGGCGAACGACTCCTGCGCCAGGCGCACCGCGGTGGAGGCCACCGACACCGGGTTCGCACCGATGCGGGTGTGGGTGCGGGCGCGCTTGGCGGTCGAGAAGGTCTGCTGGAACAGGCGGTCGAGCTGGCTGCCAAGGCTGCCGGCGCTGCGCGCGGTGGCCCAGGCGTCCTTGACCTGGCCCAGGATCTGCGGCTCGCCCAGCACCAGCGAGTCCAGCCCGGTGGCGACCCGGAACAAGTGGCGCACCGCATCGCTGCCGGTGTGCCGGTACAGGTAGCCGTGCAGGCCCTCGCCAACGCCGGCGGTGTCGGCCGGGTGGGTCGCCAGCCAGTCGGCCAGGGTGCTGCCGTCGTCGTCGGTGACGGCGTAGATCTCGGTGCGGTTGCAGGTCGACAGCAGCGCGGCTTCATGCACCCGTGGCAATGCCCGCAGCGCCGCCAGCGCCGCCACCGTCGCATCGCCGGAAAACGCGACGCGCTCGCGCAGGCTGACCGGCGCGGTCTGGTGGTTGAGGCCGAGGACGTGGATGGACATGGCGAGGCGGCGAGGCTACCCGTTCAGGTGCTTGCGATAAGCTGCTGGCTGCTGAAGGCCGCCATTCTACCGGCCCGGCCGACAACGGATCGAAGCCCGATGCCCGTAACTGCGCGTTCATTCATTGGTGGTGCCGTGCTGGTGGTGGCGATGGCCTTGCCGGCCATTGCGCCGCAGGCCCGCACGCCACCTTCCGACGACCCGGTGGTGCGTGCACTGGAGCCGTTGCTGGCGGCCGAGTTCGCCATCCAGTCGGGGCGCTTGGACGATGCCGCTCGCTGGTACCTGGAGGCCGCGCGCGCCGCCGACGACATCGAACTGGCCGAGCGCGCAACCCGCGTCGCCCTGCTGGCGCGTGACGATGCCCGCGCCGCGCAGGCGCTCGAGCTCTGGCGCGCCCAGGGCGGGGCGG
>NZ_JBJXHK010000163.1:0-1505 GCF_046638635.1 Lysobacter zhanggongensis | reverse complement strand
GTCGCCGGCCCGGTCGCGCTGGCGACGCCGGAGGGGGTCGAGCGCGTCGACGTGCGCTCGGCGGCGCAGATGCATGCCGCGGTAATGGCCGCGCTGCCGGCGGACATCTTCATCGGCGCCGCCGCGGTCGCCGACTTCACCCCGGCGACCGTCGCCGCGGAAAAGATCAAGAAGCGTCATGGCGAGGACGGCCTGGTGCTGCAACTGGTGCGCACCGCCGACATCCTTGCCGACGTGGCGGCCAGCGCGGCGCGCCCGGTGCTGGTCGTCGGTTTCGCCGCCGAGACCGGCGACGTCGAAGCCAATGCGCGCGCCAAGCTGGAGGGCAAGCGCCTGGACCTGGTCTGCGCCAACCGCGTCGGCGTGGCGGGCAGCGGGTTCGAGAGCGACGACAATGCCCTGCTCGTGCTCGGCCACGGCCTGCGGGTCGAGCTCGGGCCGGCCAGCAAGACCGAACTCGCCACCGCGTTGCTCGACATCGTCGCCCAGCGCCTGCCCGCGCGCTGACCGCCCGCCGCCCGCCCATCCAGCCGGAAACCGCATGCATCACACGCTTGAAATCAGGATCCTCGACCCCCGCTTCGGCACCGAATGGCCGCTGCCCGAGTACGCCACCGCTGCCAGCGCCGGCCTGGACCTGCGCGCAGCGCTCGACGACGCCCTGGTGCTCGAGCCCGGCGACACCGCGCTCGTGCCGTCGGGCCTGGCGATGCACCTGGGCGACCCGGGCCTTTGCGCGGTGGTGCTGCCGCGGTCCGGGCTCGGCCACAAGCACGGCATCGTGCTCGGCAACGGCACCGGCTTGATCGACGCCGACTACCAGGGGCCGTTGATGATCAGCGTGTGGAATCGCGGCAAGGAGGCTTTTACGATGCAGCCGGGGGATCGCATCGCCCAGCTCGTCGTGCTGCCGATCGTGCGGGCGCGGCTGCAGGTGGTGGAGACATTCGAGGAGAGCGCACGCGGGGCTGGCGGATTCGGCCATACCGGCGTGCGTTGAAGACATGACGGCGGGCGCACACGCGCCACGCCACGCGGCAAGCAGGGGATGTGGAAATGATCGACATGAAGATGGAACGGCCTCAGCTCTCGATGGCCAGCATTGCACCGCTGCTGCCGTTGCTCGCCGTGGTCTGCGCGCTGCTCGCACTGTGGTTCGGCTGGAGCGGCTGGCAGCAGTACCAGGACGGCACGCGCCGCGACGCGATCCTGCAGTCGCGCGATGGCGCGCTCAAGGCGATCGGCGATTCGCTCACCGCGGAGCGGCAGCGCTTCGACCAGCAACTGGCCAACCCGGTCCTGCGCGCGGCCATTGCCGGGGGTGATTTCGCCCGTGCCGGTGCATTGCTGTCCGACGGCTGGCCGGGCGCCAGCGACGGCACGGTGCTCGCGCCCACGCTCGACAGCGCCTACGCCGCGCTCCCGGAGGGCGGGTTCGGCCGTCTGGGCGTGCTGGAGGCCGCCGTGGCCAGCGACGCCACGGTGGCGCGCGTGGTCGACACCGC
>NZ_JBJXHK010000162.1:0-1633 GCF_046638635.1 Lysobacter zhanggongensis | reverse complement strand
CGCGAGCGGGCGGTGCCCAGCGCCAGCGCTGCCGCCGCGCCGAGCAGCAGCGCACCCCACAGCGCCAGCGACACCGGGCCGGGCAGCACCCGCGCAAGCATCCACACGGCCAGCCCGAGGAACACGAAACCGAACAGCCGCTGCACCGCGAGCATCCACGGCCCGCTGGTGGGCAGCCCCTTGCCGGCGGCCACGCCGAATGCCAGCAGCGGCAGGCCCATGCCCATCGCCAGCAGGAACAACGCCGCCCCGCCAAACGCCGGGTCCTGGGTCTGGCCGATATAGAGCACCGCGGCCGCGAGCGGCGGTGCCACGCAGGGACCGACGATCAACGCCGACAGCGCGCCCATCACCGCCACCCCGGCCAGCGAACCGCCTCGCTGCCGATCGCTCAGCGCGCCCAGCCGGTTGCGCAGGCCAGACGGGAGTTGCAACTCGTACAACCCGAAACTCGACAGGGCGAGTGCCACGAACAACGCAGCGAACGTCGCCAGCACCCACGGGTTCTGGAACGCGATCTGCACGTTGGCGCCGACCAGGCCGGCGACCACGCCGGCCACGGTAAACACCAGTGCATTGGCCAGCACGTAGACGAACGACAGCCCAAGGGCGCGCCCGGCCCCGAGGCCGCGCTCGTGGCCGGCCGAGGCGCCCGCGATAAGGCCCGACAGGATCGGGATCATCGGCAGCACGCAGGGAGTGAAGGCCAGCAGCAGGCCAAAGCCGAAGAAGCTCAGCAGTGCCCACCAGCGGTTCGGACCCGACAGCGCGGCCGCCAGCCGGCTGTCCTCGGCCTGGTTGCCGGCGTCGACGTCGGACGATGCGGGCAGGTCGCCTTCCGCGGGGGAGGTATCGAACCCACCTGCCACCGGGATGCTGTCGCCGGCCGGCTGCCCGGTGTCGGCTGGGCCAGTCGCCGGGCTTGCCAGTGCAACGTCGACCCCAGGCGGCATCGCTGAATCGATGGCCTTGGCGGTGTCCGNGAACCCACCTGCCACCGGGATGCTGTCGCCGGCCGGCTGCCCGGTGTCGGCTGGGCCAGTCGCCGGGCTTGCCAGTGCAACGTCGACCCCAGGCGGCATCGCTGAATCGATGGCCTTGGCGGTGTCCGCCCCGGGCACAGGCGCCGCCGCGGTCGCGGTCGCGGTCGGCTGCGACGAAACCGTGCCCGCCGGCAGCGCGACCTCGACCATCCGGGTCATCGGCGGGTAGCAGATGCCGTCGGTCTGGCAGCCCTGAAAGGTGGCCCGCAGCTGCATCGTGGTCGCGACAGCCGTCGCGCGGCGCAGCGGGACCGTGACCTCGACCGGGTCGAAATAGACCACTACCTCGCCGAAATACTCGTCGCGGTGCTGCCGGCCGCGTGGCCATTGTGCGCGGCCGAGTGCAACGCCGGCCCCGTCGCCCGCCAGCACCAGCCGGGTCTGGTCCCGATACAGGTAGTAGCCGGGCGCGGGTGAGAAGCGCAGCCGGAGGGTGTCACCGTCGTCGGCGATGGCTTCGAAGCCGAACGCCTGCTCGGGCGGCAGCGGTTCGTCGAAGCCGGCCGGTGCGGCGAGCAGCGGGTTGCCGGGCAGACGGACCGGGTTGGCCGCGCCGCCACCACGGCCGAGCAGGCCGGTGCCAGCCCCCG
>NZ_JBJXHK010000161.1:0-1644 GCF_046638635.1 Lysobacter zhanggongensis | reverse complement strand
CGCCGGGCGAGCCGGGCAGGTCGACCCGCCGGTTGGCGAGCGGGTCGGGCGCGCCCGGCGCGGGGCGCTGCGGCTGCAGCCACGGCGCGGTGTTCATCCCGATCGATTCGGGTGCGGTGGCGAGGGTGGCATCGGCGTCGTCTTCCACGCCAGTGACGACGTCGATGTCCGGTACCGCTGTCCGCGGAGGTCGCCGCGTCTCCACCGAACTCGCCACCGTCAGCGCCATGTCCGTCGCCGGCGGCCGCACCGCGGGCACCGGCGGAGGGATCCACCGCACTTCCACCGTCGGGCTGGCGTGGGATGGTGCATCGATTGCGGGCGTGCGCAGCAGCCATGGCAGCAACGCCAGCAGCCCGGCATTCACCGCGACCGCCACCATGGCGGCCACGCGCCGCTCCGGCCCTTCATTGCGTTCCCTGTCGTGCATCCGGCCTCCTTGCGGCCGCGGAGTATCTGCCGGCGGGGGTTAAACAGCGGTTATCCGGGCCGTGCGCTGGCGATGTCGCACCGGCCGGTGCGATCCTTGCTCGATCGTCGCTTCTTCGACGCCCCCCGGAACATCGCCATGGAACGCATCGAACGCATCCACGCCCTGCACCGCATCCTCACCGCGGCGCGCTACCCGGTGACGGTGCCGCGCCTGCAGGAGGAGCTGGAATGCTCGCGCGCGACGGTCTACCGCGACCTGGCCTATCTGCGCGACCAGCTGATGGCGCCGGTGATCGGCAATGGCGAGGCCGGCTTCCGCTACGACCCCGACGACCCGAGCCGATTCGAACTGCCCGGCCTGTGGCTCAGCTCCGACGAGCTGCACTCACTGCTGGCGGCCCAGCAGCTGATGATGCGCAGCGGTGGCGGCGTGCTGTCGAACGCGCTGGCCCCGCTGCAGCAGCGCATCGAGAAGCTGCTGGACGACCATGCCGGCGGCCGCCGGGTGCCGGTCGAGCGCGTGCGGGTGGTCCCGCACCGCACCCGCAAGCTCGACGAAACCGCCTTCCGCCACGTCGCCACGGCCGTGCTAGACCGCCGGCAACTGGCGTTCGAGTACCGCGCGCGCTCCACCGACCAGCTCACCCGCCGCACGGTGTCGCCGCAACGCCTGACCCATTACCGCGACAACTGGTACCTGGATGCGTGGGACCACGAACGCGAGGCGCTGCGCAGCTTCGCGGTCGACCGGATCGGCAACGCGCGCCAGCTCGAAGAGGCCGCCCGCGACCTGCCCGACGAGGAACTCAACCAGCACCTGGCGTCCAGCTACGGGATCTTCTCGGGCACGCCAAAGGGCTGGGCGACGATCGTGTTCAGCGCCAAGGCCGCGCGCTGGGTCGCTGACGAGCACTGGCACTCGCAGCAGCAGGGCCGGTTCCTGCCCGACGGCCGCTACGAACTGAAGGTGCCCTACAGCTCGGGCCGCGAGTTGCTGATGGACGTGCTGCATTACGGCAGCGACGCGGAGATCGTCGAACCGCCGTCGCTGCGCGAGCAGGCCCGCACGCTGCTGTCGCTGGCGATCGCCAACTACGAGCGCGACCCGAAGTGACCGCGGCTTGCACGGGAAGGCGCCGTTGATGGCGCCGGCCGACGCCCCCCGGATCCAGCGCGGCGAGCCGGTCGCGCTCGTGCTCGGCGCCGGCGGCG
>NZ_JBJXHK010000160.1:0-1668 GCF_046638635.1 Lysobacter zhanggongensis | reverse complement strand
CCGGCATCGGGGTCGCGCGGGGTGCTCGGCGCGATCGCGGTCGCGGCGCCGTGGGCGCTGCCGAAGGGCTGCGCCGTCGCCTACACCGACAAGGGTGCGGGCACCGACTATTTCGACCTCGATGCGGGCCTTGGCGTACGCGCGGATGGCACGGTCGGTGCACCGGTCGACGGCCTGGCCTTCGTGCCGGACCCGGCGTCGGGCCGCGGCGTAGCGGTCAAGCACGCCCACTCGCGCGACAACCCGGAGGCCGACTGGGGCGTGCACGTGAAACAGGCCGCCGAGTTCGCCCTGCAGGCGCTTGATCGTGCGTTCCCGCAGGCCGCCCCGTTCGCGTTCGACAACACCACTGTCATCGCGGTGGGCATCTCCAATGGCGGCGGCGCGGTGCTGCGGGCCGCTGAGGCCGACGGCGATGACTGGCTCGATGCGGTGGTCGCCGGCGCGCCCAATATCACCGTGGCCGGCGCGCGCCCGCTGTACGACTACACCACCGAGGCGGCGCTGCTGATGCCGTGTGCATTGCCGGTGCTGGGCATTCCGCCGATGCCGACCGCTGCCGCGCAGTGCGCCGCGCTGGCCGATGCCGGCCTGGTAAGCGGCGACACGCTCGAGGCGCGGCAACGCTCGGCCTACGACACCCTTCGCGTGAACGGTTGGACCGACTCCGCGCTGCGCGCCGGCTCGATCAGCGTCGGGTTCGACCTGTGGCGCGCGGTCGCGGTGACGTATGCCTCCGCTTACGGCCGCTTTGGTGTCGGCGAGCACCCCTGCGGCCACACGTTCTCGGCGCTGACCGCCGAGGGCGCACCGCGCCCGGCCACCGGGGCCGAGCGCGCCGCCTGGTTTGCCGACGGCAGCGGGATCCCGCCGGGTGCGGGCGTCGGGATGGTGGCCCCGACGGGGGACCCGGATGCGCCATTGAAGGAACTNGGGCGCACCGCGCCCGGCCACCGGGGCCGAGCGCGCCGCCTGGTTTGCCGACGGCAGCGGGATCCCGCCGGGTGCGGGCGTCGGGATGGTGGCCCCGACGGGGGACCCGGATGCGCCATTGAAGGAACTCCAGTGCCTGCGCGGGATGTGGGACGGGCAGGGAGCCGACGCCGACCGCGTCCGCACCGGCATCGAGGCACTCACCGCGCGGACACCGCGTGCGGGCCTGCCGGTGATGGTGGTGCACGGCCTGGACGACGGCCTGATCCCGACGGCCTTTACCAGTGCTCCGTACGTCGCCGCCGCTCAGGCCGTCGGCGCCGACGTGCGCCACTGGCAGGTGCGGAACGTCCAGCATTTCGATGCCTTCCTCGGCTTGCCGGCCTATGGCGCGCACTACCTGCCGTTGCTGCCGTACATCTACGAGGCGCTGGACCGCACCTGGGCGCATCTGCACGACGGCGCGCCGATGCCGGCGGACGCGGTGATCGCGACCACGCCGCGCGGCGCTGGCAATGCGCTCAAGGCGAGCGACCTGGCGATGCCCGAGTAGCGGGAACTGGCCCCTGTAGGAGCGGCTTCAGCCGCGATGCGAAGATCGACACGGGGACGAGATTACCGATCGCCGCCGAAGCCGCTCCTACAGACAAGAAAGGCGCCCCGTAGGGCGCCTTTTTCGTGGTCACATCCTGACCGCGCGGATCACGCCCCGCGCGGACCGCGGCCGCCACCCGG
>NZ_JBJXHK010000159.1:0-1668 GCF_046638635.1 Lysobacter zhanggongensis | reverse complement strand
GGCGCGCCGTCCGCGCGGGCGCGACGACGCACCTCGTCCAGCGTGCGTTCGCCGATGCCGCGCGTCGGCGTGTTGACCGCGCGCTCGAACGCGGCATCGTCGGCGCGGTTGGCGACCAGCCGCAGGTAGGCCAGAGTGTCCTTGATCTCGGCGCGCTCGAAGAAGCGCTGGCCGCCGTAGACGCGATAGGGCACCTGTTCGGAGAGCAATGCCTCTTCGAACGCACGCGATTGGGCATTGCTGCGATAGAGGATCGCGACCTCGCCGTGGCTGCCGCCGTCGCGGACCCACTGGCGCAGGCGCTCGACCACGAAGCGCGCCTCGTCGATCTCGTTGTAGGCCGCGTACAGGTCGACCGGCTCCCCGCTGCCGCTGTCGGTCCACAGCTTCTTGCCCAGGCGCTCGGGGTTGTGCGCGATGACCGCGTTGGCGGCATCGAGGATGTTGGCGCTGGAGCGGTAGTTCTGCTCGAGCTTGATCGTTTGCGCCCCCGGAAAATCCTTCAGGAAGCGCTGCACGTTCTCGACCTTGGCCCCGCGCCAGCCGTAGATCGACTGGTCGTCGTCGCCAACCACGAACACCTTGCCGTTGTCACCCGCGAGCAGGCGCACGAACCCGTACTGGATCGCGTTGGTGTCCTGGAACTCGTCGACCAGGATCTCTCCGAACCGATGCCGGTAATGCGCCAGCAGCGCCGGGTTGTCACGCAGCAACTCGTGCGCGCGCAGCAACAGCTCGGCAAAGTCGACCAGGCCGGCGCGGTCGCAACGCTCCTGGTAGGCGACGTAGCAGCGGCGCATGACATCGGCCCACTGGTCGTTCGCATCGGGCTGCAGGTGCTCCGGCCGACGGCCCTCGTCCTTCTGCGCATTGATCCACCACGCGATCTGGCGTGGCGGGAAACGGCTGTCGTCCAGTTCCAGTGCCTGCACGACGCGCTTGACCAACCGCAGCTGGTCGTCCGAGTCGAGCACCTGGAAGCCTTCCGGCAGCCTGGCCTCCTGCCAGTGCAGCCGCAGCAGCCGGTGGGCCAGTCCGTGGAAGGTGCCGATCCACATGCCGCGGGTACCGCCGCCGAGCTGGGCGTCGACACGCTGGCGCATCTCGGCCGCGGCCTTGTTGGTGAAGGTGACCGCGAGGATGCCGTGGGTCGGCACCCCGAACACTTCGTGCAGCCAGGCGATCCGATGGGTCAGCACCCGGGTCTTGCCGGAGCCGGCGCCGGCGAGCACCAGGTAGTGGCCTGGAGGCGCGGAAACGGCCTCGCGCTGCGCCGGGTTCAGCGCGTCGAGCAGGTGGGAAACATCCATCCGCGCATTCTACCGGCGCGCGTCGCAAGGCCTGCGCCACGCGACCTGGCAAGGGATCAGGACAGCACCCGCTCCCGTTCATCCCCGTCGGCGGCGAGCAGCCGCGCCGGTCGGGTCTGGTGCATCAGGCGATAGAGGTCGGCCTCCAGCCGGTCGATCCGTGCACTGATGCCCGCCGTTTCCGCCGCATCCAGGTGGACCAGGCCTTCCAGCAGCATCGCCACGTTGTCCAGGCGCAGCTTCTGGTCATGCAATGCCTGCCGCTGGTAGCGGCCGTCGACGTCCCGGGGGTCGCGGGCACGGGAGCGGCCGCGCTGTTCCCGCAGCACGCGGTGCAGGCGCTCGGCGCCGCGGCGGT
>NZ_JBJXHK010000158.1:0-1734 GCF_046638635.1 Lysobacter zhanggongensis | reverse complement strand
GGTCGGTGCGCAGCTCGCGGGTCGCGCGTGGGTCGCCGGCGGCGGCCCGCGCGACCACCCAGCTGAAGGCGACGATGCCCACCACCACGATGCCCGCACCCCACAGCGCCGGTCCGCGCGGCCAGCGTTCGCCGAGCAGCCACACGCCGATCAGGGTCGCGAACAGGATCTCGGCGGCCTGCATGGCCTCGACCCCGGCCAGCGCGGTCGCGTTGTTGCGGACCATCCCGGTCGCCTGGAAGAACAGCACCGTGGCGATGATCCCGGCGCCGAGCGCGACCCCTCCGGCCAGCCACACATGGCCGGCGGACGGTGGACCCGCGGTGGCGGCGGCGTACAGCGCAAGTACGATCCAGGCCGGCTGGCTGGCCAGCGTCAGCCCGAACACGCGCTGGGTGGCGTTGAGTTGGACCGGGCCGCCGCGTCGCTCCAGGTGCAGCAGCAGGCCGCGGTTGCCCAGCGGGTAGGCGACCGCGGCAACCGCGACCCAGCCCAGCGCGATCCAGCCGTCGCGGTAGAGCGACCCGCCGCCGACCCCGAACTGCATCAGCATCACCCCGGCCACCACCAGCAAGCCGATCGCCAGCGCGGGCAACGGGATGCGCCGCCGTTCGTCGTCGTAGAGCAGCGGCGCGCACAGCATCCCGGCGACCACGGTCAGCTGGAAGGTGCCGGCAACCAGCCAGGACGGCCCGCTGGACGCGGCGTAGCTCAGCCCAATGTAGAACAGCACGAAGCCGACCCCGCTCCAGCCCAGCCACGGCAACGGGTGCGCGCGGATCTCGCGCCAGACCGGTGCGATGCCACCCTGCCAACGCATCAGCGGCAGCATCAACGGCAGGGTGATGAGGTAGCGCAGCGACGCGGTCCACGCCCAGTGCCCCCCCTCGGTCGCGGCCAGGCGGTTGAGCACGTAGGCGCAGGTGAAGAACAGCGCCGACGCCAGCGCGATCGCGATGGCGTACAGGGCGATGCGGCGATGGCTGGCGCTCATGGGCGGGTCAGCGCCTGCGCACCTTGATGCTCGACAACGGCACGCTGACCTCGTCGACGCCGCCGGTGCGGATCGGCGCGCCCGGCGGCGGCCCCCAGGCGTGCGCGTAGATGACTTCCCACGTCGCCGGCAGCTGGCCGTCGTCGCGCCGCATCGGCTCGTAGGCCNCGGCGCGCCCGGCGGCGGCCCCCAGGCGTGCGCGTAGATGACTTCCCACGTCGCCGGCAGCTGGCCGTCGTCGCGCCGCATCGGCTCGTAGGCCTCGGCGGCGCGTGCGAACCGTGCGCGGCCGGTCAGGCTGCGGCGGCGGGTCGCCATCGCGTTGGTCGCGCCGATCGTGCGCAACTCGCGCATCAGGTGGCCGAGGTCGGGATGGCCGATGCCGAATTCGTCGCGGTCGAGCACCGGGTCCTTGAACCCCGCCGCGATCAGCGCGTCGCCGAACTGCGCGATCGCCGGGAACAGGCTGACGTGTGGAGCGTCGTCCGCCTCGGCGAACGCTTCGCGCAGCTCCCACAACGTGGACGGGCCGAACGTCGACACCAGCATCAGTCCACCCGGCTTGAGCACGCGGCGGAACCCCGCGAACACCGCCGGCAGGTCCTCCACCCATTGCAGGCAGAGGTTGGAGAACAGCACGTCGACGCTGCCGTCGCGCAAGGGCAGCGCGCGGGCGTCGGCGCAGACCGGGATCGGCCGGCGCGCGAACGGGTTGAGCCGCCCAGCCAGCCCGCCGCCGG
>NZ_JBJXHK010000157.1:0-1774 GCF_046638635.1 Lysobacter zhanggongensis | reverse complement strand
GCGTCGTGGAACCGCGCGTGGTGGGCGTGGCGCGGCCGCAGGGTGCGCCGCGCGACCGCTTCACCGATGGCCCGCGCGTGGCCGCCGGACAGCCGCACGATGCCGACGCCACCGGCCCCCGGGGCGGTTGCGATGGCGGCGATGGTGTCGCGGTCGGTCATGGCTGGCCCCTGCGGAATGTCGAACGCCCAAATGGAAAGCCCGCCGGGCGGCGGGCTTTCGTCACCGGCGGGGCCAGGCTCAGGCCTTGGCCGGCGCCTCGCTGTACTTCCTGATCATCCACCACTGCTGGGCCAGGCCCAGGCCCGCGTTGGTCACCCAGTACAGCACCAGGCCGGCCGGGAAGAACGCGAACATGACGCCGAACACCAGCGGCATGAACTGCATCATCTTGGCCTGCATCGGGTCGATGCCGGTCATCGGGTTGAGCTTCTGGGTCGCCCACATCAACGCCATGTTGATGACCGGCAGCACGAAGTACGGGTCGCGGGCGGTCAGGTCGTCGATCCACAGGATCCACGGCGCGTGGCGCAGCTCGACCGACTCGGCCAGCATCCAGTACAGCGCCAGGAACACCGGCATCTGCACCAGCAGCGGCAGGCAGCCGCCGACCGGGTTGATCTTCTCCTTCTTGTACAGCTCCATCATGGCCTGCTGCAGCTTCTGGCGGTCGTCGCCGTAGCGCTCCTTGAGCTGCGCCATGCGCGGCTGGAACTTGCGCAGCTTGGCCATCGACTTGTACTGCGCGGCCGACAGCGGAAACATCACCGCCTTGATGATCACCACCAGGCCGACGATCGCCCAGCCCCAGTTGCCGAACAGGCCGTGCAGCTTCGCCAGCACCCAGAACAGCCAGCCGGCCAGGGTCGCCATGATGCTGAAGCGGCTGAAGTCGATCGCGCGCTCGAGCCCCGGCACCTGCTGGGACTGGATGTTGGCCACCAGCTTGGGGCCGACCCACAGCCGTGCCTGGGTGGCGGCGGTCGCGCCGGGCGCAACATTGACGCCGGGACCGAGTTCGCGGATCAGGTAGTGGGTGCCACCGGTACCGCTGGGGGTGGCCAGCGAGAACGTGCTGGTGTCACCGCGCTCGGGGATCCACGCGCCGAAGAAGTGGTGCTGGAGCATCGCGATCCAGCCGCCGGTGACCTGCAGGTTGAGCGGACCGTCGTCGACGAAGTCCTCGTAGTCGCGCCGGTCGTACTCGCCGCCGCCGAACCACGCCGCGCCCTGGAAGCTGTACTGCTCCACGCTCATCGGACCGGACGACTTGAGCGCGCGCGGCACGCGGCTGAGCTGGCGGTAGACGAAGCCCTGCCACGGCGAGGCGCCGTTGTTGACCACCTCGTCGCGGACCTGCACCACGTAGTCACCGCGGTTGAAGGTGTAGATGCGGCGGATGGTCACGCCGTCGGCGCCGGTCCAGATGAACGGAACCACCACCTGCTCCTCGCCGGCGTCGAGCGAGAGGTCGGCGCCCGGAGCGAGCGCGGCCCGGTCGAACTCGAACCCGGCCTCGTGCGACGGCGCGGCGCCGCTGTTGCTGACCCAGCCGCTCTGGGCGACGAAGTAGTTGGCCGGGTCCTGCGCGAACAGGCGCACGGGCGGGCTGTCCTCGTCGGCAGTGCTCGGGTAGCCCAGCAGGTCGGCCTGGCGGATCTCGCCGCCATCGAGCACGACCTCCAGCACGTCGGTGCGCACCGTGACCGCGGTGGCGGCCGGCGCCACGGCACTGGCACTGGCCGTCGGCACGGGCTGGCCCGCCACCGGCACG
>NZ_JBJXHK010000156.1:0-1801 GCF_046638635.1 Lysobacter zhanggongensis | reverse complement strand
GTCGCTCGGCCTGGCCCGCGAGGGCGTGCTCCGCCGCGCGGTCGGCCTGACGCTGGAGGCATCGGGCTGCTCGGCGCCGCTGGGCTCGCGCTGCCGGGTCGAGACGGCCGGTGGCCACTGGGTCGATGCCGAGGTGGTCGGCTTCTCCGGCGACCGCACCTTCCTGATGCCCACCGCCGACCTGGCCGGCCTGCTGCCCAACGCGCGCGTGGTGACCACCCGTCGCGAGGGTGAAGTGGCGGTCGGCGAAGGCCTGCTGGGCCGCGTGATCGACAGCGACGGCGTCCCGCTGGATGGCCGCGGGCCGATCCGGCCGGAAAGCTGGGTCGGGCTGGGCGGCGTGGCGATCAACCCGCTGACCCGCGAACCGATCACCCGTTCGCTCGATGTCGGCGTGCGCGCGATCAACGCCTTGCTGCCGATCGGCCGCGGCCAGCGCATCGGGCTGTTCGCCGGTTCCGGCGTCGGCAAGTCGACGCTGCTGGGCATGATGACCCGCTACACCGCCGCCGACGTCATCGTGGTCGGCCTGATCGGCGAACGCGGCCGCGAGGTGCGTGACTTCGTCGAAAGCACGCTGGGCGAGGAAGGCCTGCGCCGCTCGGTCGTCGTCGCCACCCCCGCCGACCGCCCGCCGCTGGCCCGCCTGCACGGCGCGTTGCGCGCGACCGCGATCGCCGAGTGGTACCGCGACCAGGGCCTGCATGTGCTCTTGCTGATGGACTCGCTGACCCGCTTCGCGCATGCACAACGCGAGATCGGCCTGTCGGTCGGCGAGCCACCCACCACCCGCGGCTACCCGCCAAGCGTGTTCGCCAAGCTGCCGCAGCTGGTGGAGCGTGCCGGCAACGGCGCCGACGGCCGCGGCTCGATCACCGCCTTCTACACCGTGCTGACCGAAGGCGACGACCAGCAGGAGCCCATCGCCGACGCGGCCCGCGCGATCCTCGACGGCCACATCGTGCTGACCCGCCGCATCGCCGACGCCGGCCAGTACCCGGCCATCGACGTCGAGGTCTCGGTCAGCCGCGTGATGCAGGAGATCACCGACGCTCCGTGGCGCGAGCGAATCCGCAAACTCAAGCGGCTGATGGCCGCCTACAACGCCCAGCGCGATCTGATCGCCATCGGCGCCTACCAGCGCGGTAGCGACCCGGTGGTCGACGAGGCACTGGCGCGCTGGCCGAAGATCCTCGAGTTCCTGGGCCAGGACGTCACCGAGGCCTCCGACGTGGAGGCCAGCCGCGCCGCGCTGGCTCGGCTGCTCGACGACACCCGCGAGCCGGCGCCGGGTACATCCGCCACCCACGCCACCACCCACGCCCAGGAGCCTGCACGATGACGCGATCGCAACGGCTCGACCCGCTGCTGCGGGTCAAGCAGCAACGCCAGGACGATGTCGCCCGTGAGGTCGCCGAGCGCGACCGCACCCTGGCCGAGCAGGAGCAGCGGCTGGATGCGCTGCGTCGCTACGCCGCCGAGTATTCCGCCCCCGCCGCCACCATCACCAACCCGGCGCTGCTGGCCAACCGCCTCGCCTTCCGCGAGCGGCTGGACGCGGCGGTCGCGCAGCAGAGCCGCGTGGTCGACGACACCCGCCAGCACTGCGACGTCGAGCGTGCACGCCTGATGCTGGCCAGCCGGGAGACCCACGTGCTGGAAAAGCTGTCGGCCAGTTACCGCGCCGAGGAGTCCCGCGTGGCCGAGCAGCGCGTGCAGCGTGAGCTGGACGACCTGGGCGCGCGCCGCGTGCGAAACGGGGCGGGCGGTGGCGACGGCGAGGTGCCGGCGTGATCGCGTC
>NZ_JBJXHK010000155.1:0-1863 GCF_046638635.1 Lysobacter zhanggongensis | reverse complement strand
GGCCGCCCGCTGGGGCCTGGCGGCCGACACCGCGCAGGCGGCGATGGCGGTTGCGATCGTCGACGGTCGTCGCCGGCAGGGGCTGGCGGCTGACCTGGATCAAGGCGCCGCGTGGGTAGCCACCGGCACGATGCCCGCCATGCCCAATTCCACGTCGCGGTCCTCCCGTATCCACGCCCTGCTGGGTCGCCTGCCGCCACCGGTTCGGCTGGCCCGCTGGTTGCGGGTGATGCCCGTCCAGGCCCGCCACGGCGCCATCCAGCGCGCCTGTACCCGGGTGCTGGCACCGTCGATCGCGCGCGGGGACCTGGATTTCATGCAGGGCCGCCGCCTCGGCGTCGAGGTGACCGACCTGGGCCTGCGCTGGGTGATCGAGCGCCGTGGCGATGCGTTGCATGTCGATGACGGCGCGGCCGAAGCCAGCGTCCGTGGCACGGCCACCGACCTGTTGTTGCTGGCGGCCCGGCTGGAGGACGCCGACACCCTGTTCTTCCAGCGTCGGCTGGTGCTGACCGGCGATACCGAGCTCGGGCTGACCGCCCGCAACCTGCTCGAACGCCTGCCGTGGGAATCGGTGCCGTTGGGCCTGCGGATCGGCCTGAACCGCGGCGCCCGACTGGCCCGTACCGCGCGAGACGCCCATCGGGCCCGCGCCGCCGCCTGACCCGGCGTCCCGCACCGGGCACGGCACGACCCCACCACCTTTGAAACACACACCCGAATGACTGCAAATGCCGCCCTTGCCACGCCGCGCTGGCGCGATGGCCTCGAGTCCGACTACGCCCCGCTGGTGGAGACGCTCGAACAACTCATCCCCTGCATGGAGGTGCCGCTGCACCTGCCGTGGATCGATGCGATCAACACGCTGAAGAAGCAGCGTGGCGCGGTGATCATGGCGCACAGTTACCAGTCGCCCGAGATCTTCCACGGCGTGGCCGACATCACCGGTGATTCGCTCGCGCTCGCGCAGGCCGCGGCCGATTGCGACAGCGACCTGATCGTGTTGTGCGGGGTGCACTTCATGGCCGAGAGCGCGAAGATCCTGGCGCCCGACAAGACCGTGCTGATTCCCGACCTGGAAGCGGGCTGCTCGCTGGCCGCCTCCATTACCGCCGCCGACGTACGCGCGCTGCAGGCCAGGCACCCGGGCGTGCCGGTGGTCAGCTATGTCAACACCTCGGCCGAGGTGAAGGCCGCCTCCGACGCCTGCTGCACCTCGGCCAACGCGGTGCAGGTGGTCGAGGCGATCGCAGCCCAGAGCGGCTCGCGCAAGGTGATCTTCCTGCCCGACCGGTATCTGGGCAGCTGGGTCGCAACCCAGACCGATGTCGAGCTGGTGCTGTGGACCGGCACCTGCGAGGTGCACGAGACGTTTACCGCGCAACAGGTCCGACACACCCGCGAGCAGTTCGACACCAAGGTGGTCGCGCACCCCGAGTGCTCGCCGGAAGTGCTGGCCGAGGCCGATTTCGTCGGGTCCACCAGCGCGATGGGGCGCTGGCTGGAGAAGGAGAAGCCGACGCGGGTGGCGATGATCACCGAGTGCTCGATGGCCGACAACCTCAAGAACAGGTTCCCGCAGGTGCAGTTCATCAAGCCCTGCAACCTGTGCCCGCACATGAAGCGGATTACCCTGCCCAACATCCATGCGTGCCTGCGCGACCTGCGCCACGAGGTGCACGTCTCGCCCGAGGTGTCCGTGCGCGCACGCGCCGCGCTCGACCGGATGCTGGCGGTGGGGCGTCGCGAGACCGTCTGATGGGTCATTGCACGCCGCTGGTGGTGGTGGGCAGCGGCGTCGCCGGGCTTTGCACCGCGCTCGCGGCGGCGCCCCGACCGGTGTTGCTGCTCGGCCGAGGCCAC
>NZ_JBJXHK010000154.1:0-1873 GCF_046638635.1 Lysobacter zhanggongensis | reverse complement strand
GGCCGGACGTGCGACGGCGGCCGGCTGCGGACGGCGCTGCTGCTGCACGATCGGCGTGGGTGTGCGGTTGATCCGCTCGCGCTGGAGGCGGTCGAGGTTGCGCGACGGTGCCGTGCGGTCGTCGTCGCGGTGGTGTCCGCCGCCATCGTGGCCGTCGTCTGGACGCGGACGCACCACCACCGGTGGGCGGTAGTAGCCGTTCGGGTAGCGGTGGTAGCCGTACGGATAGCGGTAGTAGCCCGGGTGGCCGTAATAGCGCGAGTAATAGCCGCTGCCGTAGTAACCGCTGCCGTAGTAGCGGTCGCTGTAGCGCCCGTACGGGTCGTAATAGCGGTAGTCGGTGCCCGGATTACCGTAGTAGTAGTCGCCACGGTCCTGGCGGTAGCTGTAACCGCCGGTCATGCAACCGCCCAGCAGGGCGATTGCCACGGCCGGGAGAAGGAGTTTGCGGATCATCGTCTGTCCCCTGTCGATTGCGGCCATCGTCGGGCCGGGGCATTGAACTTGCGCTTAATTTGCAGTAATACGCGGCGCGCTTCCTGACCGGTTCAGCGTCATCGAGCGTCGCGACCGCCCCACCGTAAACGCGTTGGCCATGGCTTGGTTGACGAGGGCGCCCGACGTCCGGGGTGGCGCGAGGCGCGCGGTACCTGGCGCCCGCTGCCTGGCGCACCACCCTGCGTTAGGCTGGCGCTGATGATTACAAGCACCGACGTGCTGGCCGCCGCGGCCAGGATCGCCCCCCACGCCCACGCCACGCCGGTGCTGCGCTCGCGCACGCTCGACACGCTGGCCGGCTGCGAACTGCACTTCAAGGCCGAGCACCTGCAGCGCGCCGGCGCGTTCAAGTTCCGCGGAGCCTGCAACGCGGTGTGGTCGCTGGACGAGGATGCCGCCGCGCGCGGCGTGGTCACCCACTCCTCGGGTAACCACGGCGCTGCGCTGGCGCTCGCCGCGCGCACCCGCCGCATGCCCTGCCACGTCGTGGTGCCCGAAGGGGCGGTTGCGGCCAAGCTGGCATCAATCGCGGCATACGGGGCCACCTTGCACCGCTGCGCACCGACGATCAGCGCGCGCGAGGCGATGTGCGAGCAGGTCCGCATCGCTACCGGTGCACAGCTCGTGCATCCCTATACCGACCCGCGCGTCATCGCCGGCCAGGGCACTGCGGCACTGGAACTGCTGTGCACCGCCGGCCCGTTCGACGCGATCGTGGTGCCGGTCGGCGGCGGCGNCCGACCCGCGCGTCATCGCCGGCCAGGGCACTGCGGCACTGGAACTGCTGTGCACCGCCGGCCCGTTCGACGCGATCGTGGTGCCGGTCGGCGGCGGCGGACTGGCGGCAGGCACGGCGGTGGCCCTGGCCTCGCGGCACCCGGACGCGACGGTGTGGCTGGCCGAACCGGCCGGCGCGGCGGAGACCGCCGAATCGCTGCGTCTGGGCGAGCGCGTCACCGACTTCACCCCCGACACCGTCTGCGACGGCCTGCGCGGCACCCTGGGCGCACCGAATTTCGAGCTGCTGGAACACCACCACGCCGATGCGCTCGTGGTGGACGACGCCGATACGGTGCGCGCGATGCGCCTGGTCTGGCGGCACCTCAAGCAACTGGTCGAACCGTCCTCGGCGATCGCGCTGGCCGCGGTGCTGGCGGAGCCTGGACGCTTCGCCGGCCAGCGCATCGGCATCGTGCTGACCGGCGGCAATGTCGACCTGGAAACGCTGCCGGCCCTGCTCGCGCTGGGTGATTGACCCCGGATCGGGCCGATTACACCCCGCATGGGTGCAACCCCCACGCCCGGCACCCACGCGTAGGAGCGACGTCAGTCGCGACCCACTGACGTCTCGGATCCCAGTGGGTCGCGACTGACG
>NZ_JBJXHK010000153.1:0-1902 GCF_046638635.1 Lysobacter zhanggongensis | reverse complement strand
GCCCCGCGCGGCGCGGGCGGCCGCGGTCGCTTCCTCCAGCTGGTCGCGGAAGGTGACCACCGGGTCGGACGGCCGCTGCGGCGCACGGTCCTCGAAGATCATCCGCGGGGTGGTGCCCGCACCGTAGGCCGCCTGGTTGGCGTCGTCGTCGATGCTCAGCACCGCGCCGTCGAGGGCGACGCCGGCGAACAGCCCGCGCGCACGCGACCACGACCAGATCTCGGCCTTCAGGCGGCCGTCGGTGGCCAGCCCCGTGGTCCGGCCGACCGGACCGGCGGCGATGCTGGCATCGGCGCCGAGGGTGATCTTGCCGTTCACGATCGACTCCAGCCCGCGCTGGCTGGTGAACACCAGCACCACGTCCGACGACTGCACGCCGGCCTGGAAGCCGATGCTGCCGCCGGTGAGCTTGACGAAGGCCGGGTTAGACCAGGTGCCGTCGGGGTTCTTGACCGAGACCAGGCCATGGCCGCGACGGCCGCCGATCACCAGCCCGATCTTCAGCGTGTCGGGCACGACCACGATCGCCCGGGCCTCGTCGAACAGCACGTCGGGAATGCCCGATTCGGGGATCGCCTGGATCTCCTCGAGCACGCGCACGGCGTTGCGGGCGCGCTCGTCCTCGGTGACGCCGGCGGTGGCTGGCAGCGCCAGTCCGATGGCAAGCAGGAAGACGGCGAGGCGCGGCAGGATCGACATGGAAGCACTCCGTGGCGGAACAGGAACCCGGGCGGGGTAGGCAGTCGTGCGTGGCGGCGGTTCGGACCGCGGGCCGCACGCGAAGTTCAGGCTAGTGACGCGGCGATGAATCGCGCGGGAACCATCACCGCGTGTCGCCCGGCGCGGGCGCTGTCATCCTATGCCGATGACCCAGGCCCGCCAATCCGCCGCCACCGCCGTGGTGGTCGTCAACCTCGGCACCCCCGAGGCACCGACCGCGCCCGCAGTGCGCCGCTACCTCGCCGAGTTCCTGTCCGACCGCCGCGTGGTCTCGCTGCCGCCGTTGCTGTGGCAACCGTTGCTGCGCGGCGTGATCCTGCCACTGCGTGCACCCAAGGTCGCGCCCAAGTACGCCAGCGTCTGGCTCGACGGGGGGTCGCCGCTGGCGGTGTACACCAGGCAGCTCGCGGCGGCGATGCAACAGGAGTTGCCGGACCTGCAGGTGCTGGACGCGATGCGCTACGGCGAACCCTCGCTTGCGCGGCTGCTGCAGCGCCTGCGGGACGAGGGCCTGCAACGCGTACTCGTGCTGCCGCTGTACCCGCAGTACTCGACAACCACCACGGCCTCGGTAGGCGACGTGGTCGCACGTGCGGACGGGTTGGCCCTGCAGATGGTGGACGAGTACCACCTCGACGACGGCTGGGTCGCCGCGGTCGCGCAGTCGGTGCGCGACCACCGTGCGGCCAACGGCGCCGGCGAACACCTGCTGTTCTCGTTCCACGGACTGCCGCAGCGCGTGGCCGACGCCGGCGACCCCTATCCGCGGCAGTGCGAGGCGAGTGCCCGCGCGATCGCCGCGGCACTGGGCCTGCCCGATGATGCGTGGACGCTGGCGTACCAGTCGCGCTTCGGTCGCGAACGCTGGCTGGAGCCGGCCACCGACGCGACCCTCGAAGCCCTGGCGGCGCGCGGGATCCGAACCGTTGACGTGATCGCGCCGGGCTTTGCCGCGGACTGCCTGGAAACGCTCGAGGAAGTCTCGATCATGCTGGCGGAGCAGTTCGCCGAGCGCGGCGGGACGCTGCGCTACATCCCCTGCCTCAACGACAGCCCGGCCCACGCCCGCGCGCTGGCCGCCGTCGCACGCGGCGCGCTGGATCAATGGGCGTGAGCGCGCTGCGCGAGTTCGTCGTCGACACCGACTTCGGACGCCTCGCCGGCCTGCGCGGTGGGCCGGCG
>NZ_JBJXHK010000152.1:0-2070 GCF_046638635.1 Lysobacter zhanggongensis | reverse complement strand
GGCGGGGTGGTCGGGGGCGGCGTGGTCGGCGGAGGCGTCGTCGGCGGCGGCGTGCTGCTCGGCGGCGGCGGGAACGCGCCTTCGCCCGGCGATGCCACGTTGTCGGAACCACCACCGCAGGCGCTCAGTGCGAGCGCGGCGGTAAGGGTCATCAGGAGGGTCTTGGAGTTGCTGGAAGCAGCCATTACGCGATGTCTCCGATCGTCGGGTTGGGTCAACGCACGGAAACCGGATGCAGGCCGGACTTTCCCGTCCGGACCCGAATCCCGCGTCCCCTGTAGCGAAGATTCGGAAGGGAGTTATAGGCAGGGTTTGTGACAACCGGCTTTCAGCGCTAACGGTTTCTTAATCCAGCCGCGGAATCGCCCGAAACAGCCTCTGGAATGAAACAGGGCTGTCATAAGAAAACTGCAATGAAGCGCTTGCACACTCGCGCCATGACACGCGAACTCGACCGCCAGGCCAGCGAACGGATCATTGCGATGGCGCGCGCAGGCCAGCCCCCGGAAGCCTTGCTCGCCCCGTTGCTCGAATGCGGATGGGATTCCGCAGAAGCGACCGCGGCGGTAGAGGCGGCCGTGCGCGGCTGGGTGGAGCACGGCAGCCGCGACGCGGGTCTGCCACCGGCGGTGCCGGTGCCGTCGCCCATCGATCTCAACGGTGCATCGGTGCTGCGCGTTGGCGACCGTGACATCACGGTGCTCGCCAACCTGATGCTGCCGCGCGTGGTGGTCTTCGGCGGTCTGTTGTCGGGCGAGGAATGCGACGCGCTGGTGGCGCTGTCACGACCCCGGCTGCAGCGCTCCACCATCCTCGACCCGGACACCGGGGCCGATGCGGTGCATGTCGACCGGACCAGCGCCGGCACCCATTTCCCGCGCGGCTCCGACGCGCTGTGCCGGCGGATCGAGGCGCGGATCGCGGCACTGCTGGACTGGCCGGTGGAGAACGGCGAGGCGATCCAGATCCTGCGCTACGGGCCGGGCGCGCAGTACCGCCCGCACCACGACTATTTCGACCCGGCCTGGCCCGGCAGCACCCGGCAGATCGCCCGCGGCGGCCAGCGGGTCGCCTCGCTGGTGATGTACCTCAACACGCCCGCGCGCGGCGGTGCCACGACGTTCCCCGAAGCCCATCTCGAGGTCGCCGCGGTCAAGGGCAACGCGGTGTTCTTCAGCTACGACCGTCCGCACCCGATGACGCGGACCCTGCACGCCGGGGCGCCAGTGGCTGAAGGCGAGAAATGGATCGCGACCAAATGGCTGCGCGAACGGCGCCACGACTGACGCCGTGGCTCAGCTTGCCGGCGTGGTCGCCGGTACCGGCTCGCCCGGGGTCTTGTCCGGGTATCGGCAGATGTCGCGGATGGCGCAGTGCGGGCAGTCCGGCACGCGCGCCTTGCAGACGTAGCGGCCGTGCAGGATCAGCCAGTGGTGCGCGTCGTGCAGGTACTCGTCGGGGATCACCCGCACCAGCAGGTCCTCGACCTCCCGCACGTTGCGGCCCGACGCGAGGCCGGTGCGGTTGGCGACGCGGAAGATGTGGGTGTCGACCGCCATCGTCGGCTCGCCGAACGCCGTGTTGAGCACCACGTTGGCGGTCTTGCGGCCGACGCCGGGCAGTGCCTCGAGCGAAGCGCGGTCGCGTGGCACTTCGCCCTCGTGGCGCTCGAGCAACTGCTCCGCCATCGCCACTACGTTGGTGGCCTTGGTATTGAACAGGCCGATCGTGGCGATGTAGGGCTTGAGCCGGTCGACGCCGAGCGCGGCGATCTGCGCCGGTGTGTTGGCGACCGGGAACAGCTTGCGGGTGGCCTTGTTGACGCCGACGTCGGTCGCCTGCGCCGACAGGGTTACCGCGACCAGCAGCTCGTAGGGCGAGGAGAACTCCAGCTCGGTGGTCGGGCTGGGGTTGAGCTGCTTCAGGCGGGCGAACATTTCCGTGATGGCAGCGCGGGTCAGCCTTGAACGGGCGGCGCGCTTCCTGGTGGCGCGGCGGGGTGGGGACGTGGGCATGCGTGCTCAGGAGGTGCGCGTGCCAGCCGCCCTGGCGCGCGCGCGGGCGAGTGCG
>NZ_JBJXHK010000151.1:0-2193 GCF_046638635.1 Lysobacter zhanggongensis | reverse complement strand
ACGAGCGCCTGCCCGGCGCGCTGGCGCCGTCGCCCGACTACGCCGGCGGGCCGCTGCGGCTGATGCCGTTCGTGCTCGGCGGACCGGCCGACGTGGTGTCGGTCGTCGGCGACGCGTTCGAACGCGACCTCATCGAGCGTGGCATGGCCGGCGCCGACACCGCGCTGGCCGCGCAGGAGGCCTTCGGCCTGCAGGTCGAACATGCCCGCTACCTCACCGTGCACGACCTCGCCGCGATGACCGCGATGCAGTACGAGCACGCCGGCCTGGCCGCGTTGTGGCCGCTGCTGGAAACCGCGCTGCTGCAACCCGAAGGCGAGGCATGGCTCGACCAGCTCCCCGAGCCGCTGATCCACTACACCGAGGGCGAAGCGCGCATCGCGCTGTTCTCGCCCAACGCCTGGCAGCAGCGCTACGCCGCCGAGGTACAGGGCGAGGCCGACGACGCCACCCGCGGCCGCCTGCAGCGCCGCCACCAGTTGTTCGAGGCACGCCAGCGACAGATTGCCGCGGTGCTCGGCGCGCACGGCGTACCGGTCAATTTCGTGCACTGCGAGCGCGACGCGGACTGCCGCAACGCCCTGAGCTGAGGCAGCTGTGCCGCTTCGGCGCTTCGGCGCTTCGGCGCTCGGCGCTTCCGCGCATCCCGGTAGGAGCGACGTAAGTCGCGACCGCGGCTGAAACGATCGAAGCCGCGGGTCGCTCGGCCGGAACGTGGCAACCAGCAATCAGCAACCCTGATCAGACCGCTGACCGCTGACCGCTGACCGCTGACCGCTGACCGGTAACCGGTAACCGGTAACCGCTTCGCGACTTACGTCGCTCCTACGCGTCGCTCCTACGCGTCGCCCTACGGGGCGGCGGGCTGGCGGTCCACGGCGTGCTCGAGGATCCGGTAGCCGGCATCGACCATCCCGAGCGTGCGATAGGTCGCCTGCGCCGCCGCGTTGTCGCGCTCGACGTACAGCCGCAGCCCGACCACGCCGTCGGTCGCCTGCGCCTGCGCCGCGACATGCCGGTAAAGCGCCGCGAACACGCCGCGGCGACGGTGTGCTGGCTCGACATAGACGCTCTGGATCCACCACCACTCGCCGTTGCGCCAGTCGCTCCATTCGCGCGTCAGCATGAGCGTGCCGACCGGCAACGCGAGGGTCTCGCGGCCGGCGGCGAGCGCTTCATCCATCGCGACGAAATAGCGCGCNGCGTGCCGACCGGCAACGCGAGGGTCTCGCGGCCGGCGGCGAGCGCTTCATCCATCGCGACGAAATAGCGCGCCCGGGCCGGGTCGGCGATCCCGGCGGCGACCCCGGCCAGCACGGTGGCCGGATCGAGCCGTTTGTGCTCTGTCTCCAACGCCATGGCCGACGCCCAGCGCGCCAGCAGCGCGGCGTCGTCGGCGGTGGCCTCGCGGATCCGGCAGGTCATCGCGTCAACGGAACCGGGGCATGACGATCGCGGCCGGATCAGCCGCCGCGGATCACGCCGCAGGCCACGCGCGCGCCGGCGTTTCCGGAGGGCTGGCTGGTGTAGTCGTCCGCGGCCGCGTGCACGACCACCGCGCGGCCGACGCCGTCGTTGGCCGCGCCACCGCCGAGCACCACGCCCTGCGCGTGCACGTCGACCTTGGCCACACCCTCGGCATTGGCGACGATGTTGTTCATGTCGCCGGCGTGGTGGGTCGGGGTGCCGACCTTGCCGTGCGGCTCGCCGGTGGGGTTGAAGTGGCCGCCGGCGCTGCTCGCGTCGGCCGCGCTGCAATCACCCTTCTCGTGGATGTGGATCGCGTGGGTGCTGCCGGGGGTCAGGCCGCCGACCTCGCCGGTCAGGTGGACGCCGTCGGCCATCGGCATCAGCCGCAGCGTGCCGCTGACCAGGCTGCCGGACGCGGCGGCGAGGTTCACCGAAGCCGACGACAGGGTCGACGTGGTGGCCAGCTCCATCGAGCTGGAGGCGATCACTTCCGGCTGCGGCGAGGTCGCGCAGGCGGCGAGGGCGAGTGCGCTGGCGCCGGCGAACAGGGCGGTCTTCATGGGGATCTCCTTGGAGGCGGAAGGTGAGGGCAGGGACCGTAGCCGAGCCCGGGTTCAGCGGGGGTGAACCGGGCTCAGGCCCGCGGCTTGAGCTTGCGGGTGAGCGTGTTGCGACCGACGCCGAGCCGGGCCGCCGCCTCGGCGCGGCGCCCGCCGGTATGCG
>NZ_JBJXHK010000150.1:0-2263 GCF_046638635.1 Lysobacter zhanggongensis | reverse complement strand
CGCCGACCACGCAGCCGCAGCCGCAGCCGTTCGAGCCGGTCGACAGCCCCTACGACCCGGTCCGCACCGAGCCGCTGCCGCCCGTGCCGTAAGGCCCGCGGGCACGGCGGTCACGGGGCTTGCGGTATCCTCCGCATCCCTCTTCCCGGCGAGCATCATTGCGATGGGCAGTTTCAGCATCTGGCACTGGTTGGTCGTGCTGGTGATCGTGGTGCTGGTGTTCGGCACCAAGCGCCTGAAGAACGTCGGCAAGGACCTGGGCGAAGCGGTCAAGGGCTTCAAGCAGGGCGTCGCCGACGATGACAAGCCGGCCGCACGCCTGTCCGACGATCGCGTGCCCGACGAGCGCCGCCGCGACGAAACGGCCACCAGCGACCGCGATGCCGCGCGCGACGACGACCAGATCCGTCGCCCGTAACGGCGCGCTGCGTCCGCCGTCATGTTCGACATCGGCTTTTCCGAGCTGTTCCTGGTCGCGGTCGTGGCGCTGATCGTGCTGGGGCCCGAGCGCCTGCCGCGCGCGGCGCGGTTCGCCGGCTTGTGGATCCGGCGCGCTAAGGCCCAGTGGTACTCGGTGAAGTCCGAACTCGAGACGGAGCTGGCCGACGAGGAGTTGCGTCGCAGTCTGCGCGCCACCGAAGCCGAACTGCGCGCCGCGCGTGCGCAACTGCACGAAGGTGGCCAGGCCCTCCAGCGCAGCTTCGCGCCTGATGCCGCGGCCGCGCATTCCGAACCGACGTCACCCGAACGGACGCCGCCCGGACCGGCCGAACCCGGCCCTTCCGGGCCGGTGCGGCGCGACCCGCAACCGGGCGATGCGCCACAGGGCGACCCGGACCCGGATGCGCCCGAACGCCGTGAACCCGGCTCGCCGCCGCCGGAACGCCGCGATCCCGACCCCGCTCCCGAAACCGACCCCGGCCATCCCGGCGACCCGCCGCCCGGCCAGCACGTGGACGGTGCCTCCGATGCGCCACGGCGCGTGCGGGTCGACGGGCGATGACGGGCCACGGCCACCGCGACGCGGCGCCGGACATCGACAACGGGTCCGACGCCAGCGCCGGGCCCCGCCTGCTCGACCATCTGCTTGAGCTGCGCGCCCGCCTGCTGCGTGCAGTGGCCGGGCTGGTGCTGGTGACGCTGGTGCTGCTGCCATTCGGCAACGACCTCTACGCCTGGCTGGCCCAGCCGTTGCTGGCCAAGCTCCCGGCCGGTGGCCAACTGATCGCGGTCGAAGTGGCCAGCCCGTTCTTCGCCCCGGTCAAGCTGGCGTTCTTCACCGCGCTGATGCTGACCACGCCCTGGCTGCTGTACCAGGCGTGGGCCTTCGTGGCGCCGGGCCTGTACCAGCGCGAAAAGCGCCTGGCGATGCCGCTGTTGGCCTCGTCGGTGGCGCTGTTCTACGCCGGCTGTGCGTTCGCGTACTTCCTGGTGCTGCCGGCGGTGTTCGGGTTCCTGGTCAAGGTCGCGCCCGACGGCGTCGCGATGATGACCGACATCAACGCCTACCTGGACTTCGTGCTGGTGCTGTTCCTCGCCTTCGGCGCCAGTTTCGAGCTGCCGGTGGCGCTCGTCATCGCGACCCTGCTGGGCTGGGTGACGCCGGCCCAGTTGCGCGAGTCGCGCGGCTACGCGGTGGTGGGCATCTTCATCGTCGCGGCGGTCATCACCCCGCCCGACGTGATCTCGCAACTGATGCTCGCGATTCCGATGTGCCTGCTGTACGAACTGGGGATCGTCGCATCGCGCTGGCTCGCCCCGCGCGGGTCGGCGCCCACGTCCTGAGCATGGGCCGGGCGGCAACGGCGGCGCCCGCCGGCTTCTGGCACCGGGCCGCGGCCTGGTCGATCGACGCGGCGTGCATCGCACCGCTGGCGATGCTGCTGGGGTGGCGGTGGCTGCACCCGGCAAGCGTCCACCTCTGTGAAGCGACCGAAGCCCTGCTGCGGCTGGCGGGCGAGCTGGCCGCACGCGCGATCGTCGACGGCACGCCGCTGCACGGACTTGCGATTGCGTTGATGCACGACCCGCGGATCACCGACGCCACGGCGACGCTCCAGCTCGCGACCTGGCGGTGGCTGTTGCCGGCTTCGTTCGCCTTCGGGTTGGTGGGCGCCGCGTGGCACGTGGCGGGAGAGCGGTCGCGCTGGCAGGGCAGTCCCGGCAAGCGGTTGCTCGGCCTGCGCGTGACGTCCCGGGACGGCGCGACGCCGTCATTGGCGCGCTCGGCCTGGCGCCACCTGGCGGGCACGGCGTCGTGGGC
>NZ_JBJXHK010000149.1:0-2275 GCF_046638635.1 Lysobacter zhanggongensis | reverse complement strand
GGGCCGGCCGCCAGCGCTTCGCGGGCCTCGCCGATGCCCGCGCAGGCGACGACCTCGGCGCCGGCGAGCTCGCGCACCAGCACGTCGCCGATCAGCCGGCGGACCAGCTTCGAGCCGTCCACGACCATCACCCGGGGGGCATCGGCGGCCACGTGGCGCAGCTTGTTCTCGGGGGTGGTCATGTATCGGTCGGCCGGGTCTGTCGGAGGTAGTGGCCGGTGACCAGCCCGGCGCCGATCCAGCCAAGCAGGCCGGCGCCGAGGATGATCGCGGCCGCGTGCTGCAGGCCGAACCCGCGCAGGGCGAAGTCGCTGCCGTAGGAGCGGGCCAGCTCGGCCAGCGGCGCCCGCAGCGACAGGTCCGCTGCGGTCAGGAGGGCCAGCGCCAGCGCACCGGCCACCAGCCCGTAGCTGAGGCCAAGGTACAGGAACGGCCGGCGGATGAAGCCGTCGGTGGCGCCCAGCAACTGCAGCACGCCGATCTCCTCGGTGCGTTGCTGGATGTCCAGCCGCACGGTGTTGCCGACCACCAGCAACGCGCCGAACCCGAGCATCGCCGCCAGCACCCAGGCCAGCCGTCCGCCGAACCGCAGCCAGCCGTCGAGTCGCTCGCGCCAGGCCGCGTCGTGCTGGACGATGTCGGCCTCGGGCAGCTCGGACAGTGTTTCGGCCAGCAGGCCCTCGTCGCCCGTCGGGGTCACGATCAGCAGGCTCGGCAGCGGGTTGCCGTCCAGCCCGGACAGGGTGTCGCCCAGTCCGCCGGTATCGCGCAGTTCGGCCAGGCCCTGCTCGGGCGTGCGGTGTTCGACCGCGGCGACGTCATCGCGCGCCCGCAGCCGTTCCGCCAGTGCACCGGCGTCGTCGACCGCGACGTCGGTCCTGAGGAACACGCTGACCTGGCGTGCCTGCTGCACGTCGCCGGCAAAACGCTCGATGTTGGACAACGCCGCCCACAAACCGAGCGGCAGCGCCAGCGCGACCGCCATCACCCCGATGGTCAATGCGGNCAAAACGCTCGATGTTGGACAACGCCGCCCACAAACCGAGCGGCAGCGCCAGCGCGACCGCCATCACCCCGATGGTCAATGCGGTCGACCAGGGCTTGCGGACCATCCGCCCGAAGCTCGCGACCAGGCTGTAGACATGGTGGTCCGACCAGGTGCCGACGCGCGAGCGCGAGCGGGCGGGGCGGGCGCGCGCATCGGCGGCGGCGGGGGCGGGGGCGGCGGGTTTCTGGGCGGTGCTGCTCATTCGGCCAGGTCCTCCGGCGCGATGTCGTCGGCCAGCTCGCCCTGGTTGAGCACGAGCACGCGCTTCTTCATGCGCTTGACCAAGCCGAGGTCGTGGCTGGCGATCAGGACGCTGGTACCGCGCTCGGGCAGCGATTCGAACAGCGCCATGATCTCCGCCGACAGCGTCGGGTCGAGGTTGCCCGTCGGCTCATCGGCGACCAGCAGGGCCGGCTCGGCAACGATGGCGCGGGCGATGCCCACGCGCTGCTGCTCACCGGCCGACAGCTGCGCCGGCAGCGCCTGCGCACGGGTGCCGAGGCTGACCCGGTCCAGCACCGCGCGCACGCGCTTGTTGATCTCGGCGCGCCGCATGCCCTGCAGCAGCAGCGGCAGGCCGACGTTGTCGGCGACGTTGCGGTCGGCTAGCAGCCGGTGGTCCTGGAACACCACGCCGACCTGGCGCCGGTGCATCGCGACCTTGCGGCCACGGACGCGCAGCAGGTTCTTCTCGCCGAACAGCACCGCTCCGCGGCTGGGGCGTTCGGCCAGGTGGATGAGCTTGAGCAGGGTGGTCTTGCCGGCACCGGAGTGCCCGGTGACGAACAGCATCTCGCCCTCGCCGACTTCGAAGCTGACCTCGCGCAGGGCCTGGCGGCCACCGCTGTAGAGCTTGCTGACGTTGTCGAAGCGCAGGACGGTCATCGCGCCACCTGTCGATGAGGGTGGCGCCAAGTATCGGCGGGGGCGCCGGTGATGACCAGCATCGCGTCGCCGCGACTACCCATGACGACGATGGCGCGGGGGTCGCCCGCGCCATCGCCATTCAGCCGGTTCCGGTGCGCGGCTCAGTGCTGCGAACGCGGACCGCGGGTCACCAGCGACTTCAGGCCGCGGCCGATGCGCCCTATCAGGCCGGGCTTGTCGGCGGACGCCGTATTGGCGGCCGGGGTTTTCGGCGCGGGCTTGCCGGCCGCGACCTGGGTCGGACCGGACGTGCGCTGCGCCGGGCGTGGCGACCCCTCGCGCGGCGGCTGCGGAGCGGCG
>NZ_JBJXHK010000148.1:0-2366 GCF_046638635.1 Lysobacter zhanggongensis | reverse complement strand
GTCCTTCGGCGCGGTGGCGGCGGCGGGCGTGGCGGCGCGGTCGGTGCCCGGGGTGGGCGCCCGGTCGCAGGCGGCGAGGCCGACGACGGCCGCGGTGATGCTGAGCGCAAGCAAGGCGCGAACGGGTTTCATCGGGTCTCTCCCTTATGGCGGGCGCGTGTCGCGCCGAACCTCCGAAGGCTAGAGGGCGTCCGGTGAAGGCGCAAGCGAGGCCCGGAAGGACAGGCCTGGCCTACGTGACGCGGGTCAGGCGACCGCGGTTTCCATCGGCGGGGCAGGCAGCAGCGCGCAACGCCGCTGGGCGTCGGCCAGGCCCCGGGCCGCGAGCCAGTCCCAGGCGGTGCCGGCGTCGTGCTCGAAATAGGCCTTGGCCGATCCGAGCCGGAACGTATAGCCCCACGCGTCCATGTCGGCGAGCACGCGTGCGCGGCCGACACCGGGCAGTTGGTCGCCGAGCAGCGCCTGCAGCACGCAGACCGCGTCCTCTTCCTCGATCGAGTCGGTGGCGTCGGTGTGCACCGCGGTGCGGCACTCCGGCGGCAGCACGATGAGGTGGCAGGCCTCGTGGAGCATCGAGTGCACCGGCGTGTCGTCGCGGGCGTACACGTCGGTACCGATGATGCCGGCCTCGCATTCGCCCCAGTAGCTGCCCGGGATCGGCGCGCCATCGGCCACCCGGACCAGCGCCAGGCCATAGCGGGCCAGCAACGCGGTCGGGGCGGCGAAGCCGATGTCGGCGAGGGTGAGCATCGAGCGACCGGGGCGCGTGCCGCGCCCCGGCGATTTCAGCCGTTGGCGACGGCGCGGGTGTCGCCCGCCTCGGGCAGGGCGACGGAGATATCCAGCACCTTGTTGTCGCCATCGCCCATCAGGTCGACCTTGACCGCCTCGGCATCGACGCTGACGTACTTGCGGATGACCTCGAGCAGCTCGCGCTGCAGCATCGGCAGGTAGTCGGGGCCGCCACGCGTCGCGCGCTCGTGCGCGACGATGATCCGCAGGCGGTCCTTGGCGACGGACGCGGTCTGCTTCTTGGCCAGCAGGAAGTCGAACATGCCCATGACCTAACCTCCGAACATCTTGCTGAAGAAGCCCTTCTTCTCGGGAAGGACGAACCGCATCGGGCGGGTGTCGCCGAGCAGGCGGGCAACGGCGTCGTCGTACGCCTGTGCGGCGTCGGAGTCGGCATCGAGGATCACCGGCTCGCCCTTGTTGGAGGCGTGCAGGACGTCACTGGACTCGGGGATCACGCCGATCGTCTTGAGGCCGAGGATTTCCTCGACGTCGCCGACGCTGAGCATCTCGCCCGATTCCACGCGCTTGGGGCTGTAGCGGGTCAGCAGCAGGTGCTCCTTCACGCGCTCGCCGTTCTCGGCGCGGCGGGTCTTGCTCGCCAGCAGGCCGAGGATGCGGTCGGAGTCGCGCACCGAGGAGACTTCCGGGTTGACCACCACGACGGCCTGGTCGGCGAAGTACATCGCCAGGAAGGCGCCCTTCTCGATGCCGGCCGGGGAGTCGGCCACGATGTAGTCGAAACCGTCGGCGGCCAGGTCCTCCAGGACCTTCTGCACGCCTTCCTTGGTCAGCGCGTCCTTGTCGCGCGTCTGCGACGCGGCAAGGACGTAGAGGTTCTCGAACCGCTTGTCCTTGATCAGCGACTGCTTGAGCGTGGACTCGCCGTTGACCACGTTGACGAAGTCGTACACCACGCGTCGCTCGCAACCCATGATCAGGTCGAGGTTGCGCAGGCCGACGTCGAAGTCGATGACGGCCACCTTGTGGCCACGGCGCGCGAGGCCACAGGCAAGGGAGGCACTGGTCGTGGTCTTGCCGACGCCGCCCTTGCCCGACGTGACTACGATGATTTCGGCCAAGTTCTGATCCTCCGGAGATTGGGGTGTTGCATATGGGGGTGTGACGGATCCCGCGTGACAGGATGCCCGTTTTGCCGCGTCAGGTGGCGTCCAGCGCGGCGATGTGCAGTTGGCCGTCCTCCAGCCAGACCTGCACCGCCTTACCGCGCAGGTCCTTCGGGATTTCCTCGAGCACCTTGTAGTGGCCGGCGATGGCGACCAGCTCGGCATGGAACTCGCGGCAGAAGATGCGCGCCTGCCCGTTGCCCTGCGCGCCGGCAAGCGCGCGGCCGCGGAGCGGACCGTAGATGTGGACCGAACCGTCGGCGATGACTTCGGCGCCGGCGCCGACCGCGGTCAGGATGGTGAGGTCGCGGTTGTCGGCGTACAGCTGCTGGCCCGACCGCACGAGCGCGGCGTGGACCAGCCCGGGGCTGGCGCCGGTGGCGGTCACCAGGGCCGGTGGCGGCGGGGCTTCGCGCGGCGGTGCGGAGGCGGTGCGCGGGACTGCGG
>NZ_JBJXHK010000147.1:0-2424 GCF_046638635.1 Lysobacter zhanggongensis | reverse complement strand
GCCCGCGACGCGCGCGAGGCCGCATCGCGTCGCCGCGTGCGCCGCAGCGTCACCCACCGCGACGGCGCCCATGTCGAACTCGACGGCCGCCGCCTGCTGAACTTCTGCGGCAACGACTACCTTGGCCTGTCGCAGCACTTCGCGGTGGTCGGCGCACTGCAGGACACCGCCTCGCGGGAAGGCGCCGGCGGGGTGGGTTCGCACCTGGTCTGCGGCCACCACCAGGTCCACGACGCGCTCGAGAAGGAGCTGGCCGACTGGCTCGGCGCCCCGCGTGCGCTGCTGTTCGGCAGTGGTTACCTGGCCAACCTGGCGGTGATGCAGGCGCTGCTGGGCGACGGCGACGTCTGCGTGCAGGACCGGCTCAACCATGCCAGCCTGATCGACGCCGCCCGGCTGGCCGGCTGCCGGCTGCGCCGCTACCCGCACAACGACCCCGAAGGCGCGATCCGGCAACTGCGCGGCATGCCCGAAGGCGTCGCCATGCTCGCGACCGACGGCGTGTTCAGCATGGACGGCGACCTTGCCCCGCTGCGCGAGCTGGCCATCGTCGCCCGCGCCCAGCAGGCGCTGCTGTACGTCGACGATGCCCACGGAGTCGGCGTGGTCGGCCCGGAAGGGCGCGGCAGCGTCGCTGCTTGCCGGCTTGGCGTGGCGCAGGTGCCGCTGCAACTGGCCACGCTCGGCAAGGCGCTCGGCGGCCACGGCGCGGCCGTGGTTGGCGATGCGGACCTGATCGGCCACCTAGTCGAGACCGCCCGGCCGTACATCTACACCACCGCGATGCCGCCGGCCCAGGCCGCGGCGACGCTGGCCGCGGTCAGGCTCGCCCGCAGCGAGCACTGGCGACGCGAGAAGCTTGGCGAACTGGCGGTGCGCTTCCGCGCCAAGGCCAAGGCGGCCGGTCTGGTCCTGCTGCCGTCGGACACGCCGATCCAGCCCGTGCTGGTCGGTGACGAAGGGCGCGCGCTGTCGATGGCCGCCTCGCTGGAGCGCTCCGGCTACCTGGTCGCGGCGANGCGGCCGGTCTGGTCCTGCTGCCGTCGGACACGCCGATCCAGCCCGTGCTGGTCGGTGACGAAGGGCGCGCGCTGTCGATGGCCGCCTCGCTGGAGCGCTCCGGCTACCTGGTCGCGGCGATCCGTCCGCCGACCGTGCCGGAGGGCCGCGCACGGCTGCGGGTCACGCTGTCGGCACTGCACACCCCGGCCGACGTCGACGGGCTGGTGCAGGCGCTGGCGGGTGCGCGCGACCGCGCCGAGGCCGAAGCGCGCGTCGCTGCCATCACGGGCTGGGCGCCGGCGTGAGCCGCGTCCGGCCGCACCACTGACAGGAAGCGGAATGTTCATCGAGACGCACGGGCGTGGCCCCGCGCTGGCCCTGATCCACGGCTGGGCGATGCACGGCGGGCTGTTCGCGCCGCTGGTCGAACGCCTGTCCGACCGCTTCACCCTGCACCTGGTCGACCTGCCGGGCCACGGCCATGCGCGCGAGGACGACACTGCGCTCGAGCCCGCGACGCTGGCGGCGGCGCTGGTCGCGCGGGTGCCCGATGCGGTCTGGTTGGGGTGGTCGCTCGGCGGCCAGGTCGCCCTGCGCGCCGCGCTCGACCATCCCGGACAGGTGCGCGGGCTGGTGATGGTCGCGTCCTCGCCCCGGTTCGTGCGCGACGATGCCGACGGCTGGCCGCACGGCGTCAGCAGCACCCTGTTCGGTGATTTCGGCGACGCCCTTCGGCGCGACTTCCGCGGCACGCTGGAGGGCTTCCTCGCGCTCGAATCACTGGGTTCGGCCACCGCGCAGGATGAACTGCGCCGGCTGCGCGCGCAGGCGTTCGAGCGTGGCGAGCCGTCGTCCCGCGCACTGCAGCAAGGCTTGGCCCTGCTCGATACGGCCGACCTGCGCGGCGAGCTGCCCGGTCTGCAGGTCCCCAGCCTGTGGCTGTCAGGCCGACGCGACCGGCTGGTGCCCGCAGGTGCGATGCCGGCCGCCGCCGCGCTGGCGCCGCGTGCTCGCAGCGTGGTGATCGATGGCGCCGGCCACGCGCCGTTCCTTGGCGCGGCCGATCGGGTCGCCGATGCGATTTCGGACTTCGTGGATTCGCTCGCCACGTCGGAGTCGCCGGCGTGAGCGACCTGTTCGACCACCGCCAGGTCCGCCGCGCGTTTTCGCGCGCTGCGCAGGGCTACGACTCCGCGGCGGCGCTGCAGCGCGAGGTCGCCTCGCGCCTGATGGAGCAGCTGGACTACCTCGACGACCCCGCGCTCGGTCGCGATGCGCCGGAGGTGGTGGTCGACCTCGGCTCCGGCCCGGGCCACGCCGCCGCGGCGATGCAGAAGCGCTGGCCGAAGGCGCAGGTGCTCGCGCTCGACATTGCGCCGGGCATGCTCGCCCAGGTGCGCCGCAATGCCGCCGGCGGCGGGC
>NZ_JBJXHK010000146.1:0-2443 GCF_046638635.1 Lysobacter zhanggongensis | reverse complement strand
CGCCCGGGCCGGAGCGCCCGCGACCGCCGCCACGGCGCTCCTCGTCGGCCGCGCGCTGCTCGCGCGCCTCCTTGAAGATCGCGCTGACGCTTTCCTGTTCGCCGTCGTCACCCTCGACCGGCTTGCGCTCGGGGCGTGGCAGGGCGACCAGCAGGTCGGACTCCACCGGCGCGGTCGGGAGCTTCTGTTCGATGTACGCCTCGATGTCCGGCAGGCCCATCGCGTAGCGCTCGCAGGCGAAGCTGATCGCGTCGCCCTCGGCGCCCAGGCGGGCGGTGCGGCCGATGCGGTGGACGTAGTCCTCGGCGTCGAAGGGCAGGTCGTAGTTGTAGACGTGCGACACGCCGTCGATGTGCAGGCCGCGCGCGGCGACGTCGGTCGCCACCAGCAGCTCCAGCTGGCCCTTCTGGAACTTGTTGAGCAGTGACTCGCGCTTCTTCTGCGGCACGTCGCCGCTGAGCACGCCGACCCGGTAGCCGCCGCGCTCCAGCGCACGCGCGACCCGCTCGACCCACACCTTGGTGTTGACGAACACCATCGTGCGGGCGCCCTCACTGCGCGAGAGCAGGCCCAGCAACAGCGGGATCTTTTCCTCGTCGGCCGGGAAGTACACCACCTGGCGGACCTTGGCCGCGGTGATGGTCTCGGTCTCGACCACCAGCTTCTCGGGCTCGTTCATGTGCTCGTAGGCGAGTTCGAGCACGCGGTGGCTCAGCGTCGCCGAGAACAGCAGCGTCTGCCGCTCGGTCCGGATCGGCATGCGCCGCAGCAGGAAGCGGATGTCCTTGATGAAGCCCAGGTCGAACATGCGGTCGGCTTCGTCGAGCACGCAGATCTCGCAGGCGTGCAGGCTGACCACCTTGTGCTGCTTCACGTAGTCGATCAGGCGGCCGGGGGTGGCGATGATCACGTCCGCGCCGGCCTGCAGCAGCTCACGCTGCTTGTCGTAGTCGACGCCGCCGTAGACCAGCGCGAACTTGAGGCCGAGGTCGCTGCCGAACTTCACCGCGTCCTTGTGGATCTGGATCGCGAGCTCGCGGGTCGGCGCGAGGATCAACGCGCGCGGGTCCTCGGGCTTGCGGTCGGCCAGTGCCGGGCGCGTCAGCAGGCGGTTCATCACCGCGACCAGGAACGCCAGGGTCTTGCCGGTGCCGGTCTGGGCCTGGCCGGCGACGTCGCCGCCGGGCAGCGCGACCGGCAGGGTCAGCGCCTGAATCGGGGTGCAGCGGGTGAAACCCGCGGCCTCCAGCCCGGCCAGCAGGCTCGGGTGCAGGTCGAACGATGAGAAGGAGATATCGGTAAGGGGCTTGTCGCTCATGCGGATCGGGGTGCTCTGGTAGGGCTTGCGTGCGTCCGGCCCGGCCTGCCGGCCGTGGCGGTGGAGCGCCTTGCGTGGGTGGCGTCCGCCAAGCAGACTGCCGGGGTCGGCCAGTTTCGTCCCTGACCGCAGCGTGCGGGGCCTTGAAGCCGCCGCGAAACACCCCAGTCTAACGCGTAACCCCGGGCGTTCGCCGGGCGGCCATGCTGCCGCCGGCACCCGCCCCCCCGCAGGAGAAGCTTGTGAGCGACAAAATCATGCAGGTCGGCGATGCCGATTTCGATACCGCCGTGCTGCAGTCGTCCGAACCGGTGCTGGTCGACTTCTGGGCGGAGTGGTGCGGCCCGTGCAAGATGATCGCCCCGGCGCTGGACCAGCTGGCCGAGGAGTACGACGGCAAGGTCAAGATCGCCAAGGTCAACGTCGACCACAACCGCGCCACCGCGATGAAGTACCACGTTCGCTCGATCCCGATGCTGCTGCTGTTCAAGGACGGCCAGGTGCAGCAGACGCAGATCGGCGCGGTCGGCAAGGGCCAGCTGGCCCAGATGATCGACAAGGCGCTTTGACCGCCGGCGCCGGCCCGGCCGGCGCCTCCGACATGAACCGGACGCCCGCCCCCGCTTGCGGGCGCCCCGGCGGCGGTGCTAGTTTCGCAACACCCGGCGCCTGAACGGTTGCAACGGCCCGCCCACGGCACCTGCCACGGNGGCGCTTTGACCGCCGGCGCCGGCCCGGCCGGCGCCTCCGACATGAACCGGACGCCCGCCCCCGCTTGCGGGCGCCCCGGCGGCGGTGCTAGTTTCGCAACACCCGGCGCCTGAACGGTTGCAACGGCCCGCCCACGGCACCTGCCACGGCTGGTTTCGCCAGACCCGCTCCCCGCCGCACCCATCTCGACACCTTTCGTCCCAGACGCTCCGCCCGCCCGCCGCGGGCGCTCGCCGCTTAGCGAGGAATCCCCGCTTGTCCGATAACACCCCCGACGCCGGCGACACCGCCGAAAAGCGCGTGCGCAAGCCGCGCGCCAGCAAGGCCGACGCTTCGGCGGCCAGCAAGACCGAGTCGGCCGCCGCCGACAACGCCAGCCCGGCGCCGGCCAAGGCGGCTCCCGCAGCTGCCCCC
>NZ_JBJXHK010000145.1:0-2525 GCF_046638635.1 Lysobacter zhanggongensis | reverse complement strand
CCGCGCGGTACCGGGGGTCGCCCCGGCCGCCAAGCAGATGGGTCGCCACGTCGGCGACGCCATCCGCGCGCGGCTCGCGTCGCGGCCCGCGCCTGCGTTCCGCTACCGCGACTTCGGCAACCTCGCCACCATCGGTCGGATGGCCGCGGTGGTCGACCTGCATGGACTGAAGCTGTCGGGCATCGTGGCCTGGTGGTTCTGGCTGGTCGCCCACGTGTTCTTCCTGATCGGCTTCCGCAACCGGCTGGCGGTGCTGACCAACTGGGCCTGGGCGTACTGGACCTACCAGCGCCACGCCCGGATCATCTTCGGCCCATCCCGGCCCCGCGGTGCGACCGGAGACACCGACGACGCGCCCGGTGAGCGCAGGCCATGAATCACGGGCAATAAAAAGCCCCGCAGGCAGGGGGGGCCGGCGGGGCTGGTGGAACGGGACCTGGGGAGGGGTCTTCGTTCCGGGGGATCACTCCAGGGGAGGGAGAGATCGTCGACAGACGTTGCATCTGTCGAGGCGTAGTTGACCACCCCGGACATGGATGAATCGTGAAGATCCGGGTTAAGAAAATGTTGGATTCAGGACGGATTCAGAGCGACAGATTCGGTCAAGCGGGAGGCGTCCAGAACCGCTTTGCCACGGGCCTTTCGACCGCGGCGCGGGGGCCTGGGGACCCTCTTTCGTTCAGGCTCGCGTGAAGGGCGGGGCGCCTCAGTGCGCCTCGTCCCAGTCCATGCCCACCCCGCTGTCGACCACCAGCGGCACCTTGAGCTCGGCCGCCGCGGCCATACGGGGGACCACCTCCGCCAACAGGGTATCGACGAACCCTGCCTCGACCTCGAACACCAGTTCGTCGTGCACCTGCATGATCATCAGCGCGGGGGCGTCGCCGCCGCCGCTGCGGTACCCCGCCAGCCAGCCGTCGATGTCGACCATCGCCCGCTTGATGATGTCGGCCGCGGTGCCCTGCATTGGCGCATTGATCGCCGCGCGCTCGGCGCCGGCGCGCAGGCCCTGGTTGCGGGCGCCGATGTTCTCCAGGTACAGCCGGCGTCCGAACACGGTCTCCACGTAGCCCTGGTCGCGCGCCTGCTGGCGGGTGCGGTCCATGAACTCGCGCACGCCCGGATAGCGGCTGAAGTACAGGCCGATGTAGTCCTGCGCCTCGCCGCGCGACACGCCCAGCTGCTTGGCCAGGCCGAATGCGCTCATGCCGTACATCAGCCCGAAGTTGATCGCCTTGGCCGCGCGGCGCTCGCCCGGCTCGACCGTCTCCAGGGTTTTGCCGAACACCTCGGCGGCGGTCGCCTTGTGGATATCGGCGCCGGACGCGAACGCACGCAGAAGCGCAGGGTCCTCCGACAGGTGGGCCATGATCCGCAGCTCGATCTGCGAATAGTCGCAGGCGACGATCCGGCGGCCTTCCGGCGCGATGAACGCCTTGCGGATGCGGCGGCCATCGTCGGTGCGGATCGGGATGTTCTGCAGGTTCGGGTCCGACGACGACAGCCGGCCGGTCGCCGCGCCCGACTGGTGGTAGCTGGTGTGCACCCGGCCTGATTCGGCGTTGATCATCAACGGCAGCTTGTCGGTGTAGGTGCTGCGCAACTTGGCCAGGCTGCGGTAGTCCAGGATCACCCGGGGCAGCTCGTGCAGGTCGGCGATCGCCTCGAGCGCCTCCTCGTTGGCCGACGGCTGGCCCTTGGGCGTCTTTACCAGCGCCGGCAGCTTCAACTCCTCGAACAGGAGCGCGCAGACCTGCTTGGGCGAGTCGAGGTTGAACGTNCGATCGCCTCGAGCGCCTCCTCGTTGGCCGACGGCTGGCCCTTGGGCGTCTTTACCAGCGCCGGCAGCTTCAACTCCTCGAACAGGAGCGCGCAGACCTGCTTGGGCGAGTCGAGGTTGAACGTGCGCCCGGCCAGCTCGGTCGCGCGCTGCTGGGCGGCGAGCATCCGCGCCCCGAGGTCGGCCGACTGCCGCCGCAGCTCGGCCGCGTCGACCAGCACGCCGTTGGCTTCGACCCGCTCCAGCACCGGTACCAGCGGCACCTCGATCCCGCGGTACACGCGCTCCAGCGCCGGGTCGGCGGCCAGCCGCGGCGACAGCACCCGGTGCAGCCGCAGGGTGATGTCGGCATCCTCGGCGCCATAACGGGTCGCATCGTCGATCGCGACCTGGTTGAAGGTGATCTGCTTGGCGCCCTTGCCGGCCACGTCGGCGTACTTGACCGTTTCGTAACCCAGGTAGCGGCTGGCCAGCGAGTCCATGTCGTGGCGGCTGGCCGTGGCGTTGAACACGAAGCTTTCGAGCATGGTGTCGTCGGCGTAGCCGCGCACCTCGACGCCGTGGCAGCGCAGCACGTGCAGGTCGTACTTGCCGTTGTGGCCGACCTTGCGCCGGCCCGGATCGGCCAGCAGCGGCCGCAGCGCCGCCAGCGCCACCTCGCGGTCCAGCTGCGCGGGCGCGCCGGGGTAGTCGTGCCCAAGCGGGATGTAGCACGCGCGGCCGGGCTCGACCGCCAGGCTCAGCC
>NZ_JBJXHK010000144.1:0-2621 GCF_046638635.1 Lysobacter zhanggongensis | reverse complement strand
CGCGTGCCGGCGCCCCGGTACGCCCGGTCCGCCGCGCAAGCGTCCGGCCGGCCACGGCTGACCAGGACTGGCAGGAGTTCTGACCGCCGCGCCAGGCGACAACTTGAAGCAACGGCGAGGCCGCGTCCTGGGACGCGGCCTTCGTCGTCATGCGGCGGCGCGGCGAGTGGATACGAACGGGCATCACAGTGCCGCGTATCGCCGCGAGGAAGGACAACAGTTGACCGGGGTCGCGCCGATATCACGGTCGAGACGAAGCGCGACAACCGTGGCGTCGTCGGTTCCGCACGCACCGCCCGACCCTACTCCGGAGAGATCCCGTGATCCGCTTCATGCAGAACCATCCCGTCCGCACCCGCCTGCTTGCCGGCTTCGGCATCCTGCTCGCATTGCTGGCCGTCCTCGGCGGCGCCGCGCTGCTCAAGATGGCGGAGGTCCAGGACCAGCTGGACGACATCGCGCTCGACAACAACGCCAAGACCACACAGACCGAGATCATGTTCGACCGCACCGGCCAGGTCGCGGTGCTGATTCGCAACATCGCGCTGATGGACGACCCGGCCTATGCGACCGAGCAGATGCAGGTGCTCGCCGGTTATCGCGACGACTACAAGGCCGCCCGGGAGGCGCTGGACAAGCTGCCGGCCGGTGCCCGCGGGCTTGAGCAGCGCGCGCGCATCGACGCCGCACGCGACGCGGCGATGCCGCTGAACGACGAGGTCCTGCGGCTCGCTTCGCTGAAGCTCGACGACGAGGCCAAGACGGTGCTGCTGGAGCAGGCCGCCCCGGCCGTCGACGCCTGGCAGGACGCGCTGCGGGAGAACCTGATCGTCCAGGCCGAGGCGAACGAGGCCGCGTACGCGGCGGCACTGGCAAGCTACCGGCAAGGCCGGGTGCTGCTGATCGTCATCGCGCTTGTTGCACTGGGCGTCGGCATCCTGCTCGCCTTCACCATCACCTCCAGCCTGGTCAAACCGCTGGGTGAAGCGACCCGGCTGGCGCGCGAGATCGCCGCCGGCAATCTCAATGGCCGGGTGCAGGTGGACGGCCGCGACGAGGTCGCCGCGCTGCTGGGTTCGATGCGCGAGATGCAGCAGGGGCTGCAGCGCTTTGCCGACGCCCAGGGCGAAATGGCGCGCGAGCACGAGGCCGGGACGATTGACCACCGCATCGACGCCAGCCGGTTCAACGGTGCCTACGCGCAGATGGCCGAGCAGATCAACACGCTGGTCGGCGCCCACATCGCGGTGAAGATGCGGGTGATCGACATCGTCGCCGAGTACGCCCGCGGCGACCTGTCGCGGGACATGGACAAGCTGCCCGGCCAGAAGGCTCGCGTCACCGACGCGGTCGAGTCGGTCAAGGCATCGATGCAGGCGGTCAACGGCGAGATCAAGGCACTGGTCGACGCCGCCGTCGCCGGTGACTTCAGCCGCCGTGGCGACGCCGCGCGCTTTGAGTTTGTCTACCGCGAGATGGTCGAGGACCTCAACGCGCTGATGGAGAGCGCGGACCGCGGCCTGAGCGACGTCGGCCGCCTGCTGAATGCGGTGGCCGAGGGCGACCTCGGCCAGCGCGCCGACGATTCGCTGCCGGGCCAGTTCGGCCGCCTCGCCGGCGATGCGAACCGCACNGGACCGCGGCCTGAGCGACGTCGGCCGCCTGCTGAATGCGGTGGCCGAGGGCGACCTCGGCCAGCGCGCCGACGATTCGCTGCCGGGCCAGTTCGGCCGCCTCGCCGGCGATGCGAACCGCACCGTCGCCACCCTGGCCGGCATCGTCGCCCAGATCCGCGCGGGCAGCGACGCGATCAGTTCGGCCGCAGGCGAGATCGCCGCCGGCAACAACGACCTGTCGCAGCGTACCGAGCAGCAGGCCGCATCGCTGGAGGAAACCGCCTCGTCGATGGAGGAGCTGACCTCCACCGTCAAGCAGACCGCAGACAACGCGCGGCAGGCCAGCGAGCTGGCCACCGGCGCGGCCGACAACGCGGTGCGCGGCGGCGGCGTGGCCGGCCAGATGGTGCAGACGATGGGAGCGATCAACGAATCCTCGCGCCGCATCGTCGACATCATCAGCGTGATCGACGGCATCGCATTCCAGACCAACATCCTCGCGCTTAACGCCGCGGTCGAGGCCGCCCGTGCCGGCGAGCAGGGTCGCGGCTTCGCGGTGGTCGCCTCGGAAGTGCGCAGCCTTGCCCAGCGCTCGGCCAACGCCGCCAAGGAGATCAAGCAGCTGATCGCCGACTCGGTCGAGAAGGTCGAGGACGGGACCGCGCTGGTCAACCGCGCCGGCGAGATGATGGGAGAAATTGTCGGCAGCGTGAAGCAGTTGAGCGACGTGATCGCCGACATCTCGGCCGCTTCGCAGGAGCAGAGCGCCGGCATCGAGCAGATCAACCAGGCGGTGCTGCAGATGGACGAGGGCACCCAGCAGAACGCCGCGCTGGTGGAGGAGGCCTCGGCCGCCGCGCGCAGCCTCGAGCAGCAGTCCGGGCACCTGGTGCAGACGGTGGCCGCGTTCCGCCTGACCGCCGGGGACGGCGCGCAGGCCACCCCGATCGCCATCACCCGGGTTGCCGAGCCGGGGCCGCCCGTCGTGGCGTCCGCGTCGGCGTC
>NZ_JBJXHK010000143.1:0-2743 GCF_046638635.1 Lysobacter zhanggongensis | reverse complement strand
TGCGCGAGGAACGCGCGCTGCCGACCCTGCGAGCGTTGCGCGATGCGGTCGGGCTGCGCAACCTCGCCGCTGGCGCAGACGCGCGCGGCGCCGGCGCACCCACGCGCCCGGTCGCGCTCCCGCAGTTCAAGCAGTACCGGGAGGCCGACGGCCGGTTCTACTTCAAGCTGGTGCAGGGCGATCGCGTGTTGCTGCAGAGCGAGGGATTCGACTCGCCACGCGACGCCGGGCTGCGGATCGCCGCGATCAAGCGCGATGGCCTGGACCCCGCCGACGGCATGGTCGCCAGTGCGCCCGATGTCGCCAACGAGGACGTGCTTGCCGCGCTGGCGGCGATACGTGCGGCCGACGCCGAGAAGTCTGCCAGCCGCGCGGATTGACCGCGAAGGAACGCGACAACAACGGCGCGCCGACTGCCTGAACGCATGCGGCGGCGCGTCGTCGAGTGGGGCGTCCATCACGGGACAGCGGTAGGGCGACCGTTACCCTGCGGGGGAATCCGACCGCCCCCGTCCATGCCTTCCAGCCTCCTGTCACGCGTGCCCGACCGCCTGGTGCCCGGTGTCGACATCGACACCGCCGGCGGCGCGCCCGTGCCTCCAACGGGACGCGGCGACGAGGCGCTGGGTGACATCGTGCGGCTTGCCGCCCTGCTGTGCGACGCGCCGGCCGCGGCCATCGCGCTGGTGGATGGCGGGTGGTTCCGGCTGGAGGCGGGCACCGGCGTGGTACGGGAGGCGCTGCCGCGCGACAACGCACTCAGCGAACGCGCAATGGCCGACCCTGGCGCCACGCTGGTGGTCGACGACATCCCGGCGGGTGAGGCGCGGACGATTCCGATCGCCGGCGGTACTGCGCGGTTCTACGCCGGCCGCGCGCTGTGCGACGCCGAGGGCCACCCGATCGGGGTGATCTGCGTCCTCGACCTCGTCGCCCGGACGCTGGATGCCCGCCAGCATGAAGGCCTGGAGATCCTGGCCCGGCAGGCGCAGCGACTGCTCGAACTGGACCGCCACGCGCGCCAGCAGCAGCTTGAACTGACCGAGCACCGCGACATGACCCGCGCGCTCGAGCACCGCGCGACCCACGACACGCTGACCGGCCTGCTCAACCGCGACGCTCTGGCGCAACTGCGGCAAAGCCCGCAGGCGCTCGCGCGTCTGGCGGCCGGCCCGTATTGCCTGATGCTGCTCGACATCGACCACTTCAAGCAGGTCAACGACCGCCACGGCCACCTGCTGGGCGACAACGCGTTGCGCCAGGCCGCGGCCGCGGTGGCAGCAGCCATCCGGGCTGACGACGTCGCGGTGCGTTTCGGTGGCGAGGAGTTCCTGGTGGTTTTGCCGTCGACCTCGCCCGCCAGTGCGGCGGAGATCGCCGAGCGCATCCGCCAGAGCGTGGCGCTGCTGGCGCTGCCGTTTACGTTGACCCTGTCAGCCGGCGTCGCCGCAGGCGACCCGTCGCGGGACCTGCCCGAGGAGGTCTTCCAGCGCGCCGACCAGGCGCTGTACCGGGCCAAGGCCGGCGGGCGCGACCGCGTGGTGGTCGACGATACCGAGCGGGTGGACCGCTAGTCCCAGCGGTGGGGCGCCGGCCGGCCGTTGTCGTCGCGCAGGGGCACCACGCAGAAGCGTTGGCCGTCGGGCGCCTGCATCACCCACCAGCGTTTGACGAACGCGACGCGGGTGGCGCCGAGCGCCTCCAGTCGCGCCACCTCGGCGTCGATGTCGTCGGTCTCGATGTCCAGGTGGACGCGCGAGGGGTGGTCGACCTTCTGCACCTCCACGTGCAGGTCACCCGGCACGCCGGCGAACTCGGCGTACTGGCCGGTGCCGCCCGAATCGGGGTCGGCCACCCGCAGGCCGAGCGCGGCGCTCCAGAAGCGGGCCGTGGTGTCGAGGTCGTCGCTGCGGCTGTCGATGATGAAGCCGGCCAGGCGGCTGTGGTGGGCCATGGCGTCCTCCGGAAGTAAAAAGGGCGCACCGTGTGGTGCGCCCCCTGTGTCGCAGCCTACTGCGGCGCGCCGAGGTCGTCGAGCAGCGCCTTGAGGAACCGGGCGGCCTCGCCGCCGGTGCAGGCGCGGTGGTCGAAGGTCAGCGAAATCGGCATGCGACGGTGCACCTCGATGCCGCCCATCACCGCCACCACGTCGTGGGAGAGCTTGCCGGCGCCGACGATGGCGACGGTCGGCGGCACGACCACCGGGGTCGCGTAGCGGCCGGCGAACATGCCGAAGTTGGACAGGCAGATGGTGTACCCCGACAGCTCGCTGGCGGGGATGCTGCGATCCTCCACCTGCGCCCGCAGGCGCTGGATCGCGCCGCGCACGCCCGCGGCATCGAGCATGTCGGCGTTGCGCAGGGCCGGCACGAACAGGCCGTCGTCGGTGTCGACCGCGATGCCGATGTCGACCTGCGGGTGCATCGTCCGCACCAGCTTGTCGCCGTCGAACCACGCATTGAGCGCCGGCACCGCCTTGCAGGCCGCGACGATCGCGCGGATCAGGCGGGCGGTGATGTCCTGCTTGCCGATCCAGGCGTGGAGATCGGCGTCGTCGCACAGGGTGGTCGGGACCACCTTGCTGTGCGCGTCGGCCATGACCCGCGCCATGTTGCGGCGCACGCCCTTGAGCTGTTCGGGCTGGCCGCTGGCGGCCACGCCTGGCGGCTGCGTGCGCATCGGCCGGCCCCCCTGCGACAGCGTGCTGCGCTGGGCCGGGGCAGGAGCCGATGCCGCCACCGGG
>NZ_JBJXHK010000142.1:0-3064 GCF_046638635.1 Lysobacter zhanggongensis | reverse complement strand
GCCCGCGCGGACGGCGCGCCGCTGATGGTCGCCGCCCGCTGGCTGGCCTCCGAGCCGGTCCTGGCGGCGCGCGCGCGCAATGCGCTGGCCGGTTTCATCGCCTTGATCGATGGCCTGGAGGCCGACGTCGCCGAGATGCCGCTGCCGGAAAAGATCGACCACGTGCTGGCGCGGTCGGGGCTGCGCGAGCATTACGCGCGCGAGTCCAAGGGACAGCTCGACTCGCGTACCGAGAACCTGGACGAACTGGTGTCGGTCGCGTCGCGCTTCACCCGCAATGACGAGGAGGACGCGGCAGCAATGCCTGAGCTGGTCGCGTTCCTGAGCTACGCCTCGCTCGAGGCCGGCGAGGGCCAGGCCCAGGCGGGTGAGGACGGCGTGCAGCTGATGACGCTGCACAGCGCAAAAGGTCTCGAATTCCCGCTGGTGTTCCTGGCCGGGCTGGAGGAAGGCCTGTTCCCGAACGCCAAGTCGATCGAGGAATCGGGCCGGCTCGAGGAGGAGCGTCGCCTGGCGTATGTGGGCATCACCCGCGCCCGCGAGAAGCTGGTACTCAGCTACGCCGAGGCGCGCCGCATCCACGGGCAGGAGATGTACGGCATTCCCTCACGCTTCCTGCGCGAGATCCCGCCGGCACTGCTGCACGAAGTGCGGCCGAAAGTGCAGGTGTCGCGGCCGATGGGCGGTGCCGCGCCGCGTCGCAACTTCGGACACGCAGCGATCGAAGCACCGGCGCTGCCACTGGGGGCCAATGTGCGCCACGCGACGTTCGGGACCGGCGTGGTCACCGACTTCGAAGGCAGCGGCGCGCATGCGCGGGTGCAGGTCAACTTCGACGAGGCCGGCAGCAAGTGGCTGGTACTCGCCTACGCCAACCTGCAGCCGGGGTAACGCGGTGCGGGAAGCAAGCGACGCCTACTTGGCGTGCCACTTGTCGTCATCACCCTTCTCGTACTTCTGCTTGACGGCGTTCCACGCGACCTTGTGCGCGGTCTCTTCGCGAGAGGCGTCGCCGCGGCGGTCGTCGGAATCGCTGTACTCGTCCCAGGCGCTGTTGAACGCCTCCTTGTAGATCTCCTGCGCGTGCTTGGGCACGTTGTCGCGGACGGAGTCGGGGAGGTCGGAGATCCGGTCGTACGGCATCGCTGTCTCCATGACGGTGGGACCCCCGACTATCCGCGCGCGGTGTAAAGCCGACGCGAAGCGGGCGTGTCCGCAACGACAGACGGCCGGCGCAGGGCCGGCCGTCTGCGCGAGTCCCGGGCCGGCTACTCGGTAGTGCGGCCGTCGAAATGCTCGTCGTCGGACTCGGCGTCGGGCCGGGTCGGGTGAACCACGTCCAGGCGGTGCTCGGGCGGCGCGTACAGCGTGTACAGCTTGAGCGGCGTGTCCCCGGTGTTGATGACGTTGTGGCGGGCGCCCGCCGGAACGATGATCGCGAAGTCGTCGGCGATCGCGGAGGTGGTGCCGTCGATGACCACCTCGCCGCGCCCTTCCTCGACCCGCAGGAACTGGTCGTGGGTGTCGTGGACCTCGGCGCCGATTTCCCCGCCGGGCGGGATCGCCATCAGGACCAGTTGCATGTGCTTGCCGGTGTACAGCACGCGGCGGAAGTCGCTGTTTCCGGTGGTGAGTTTCTCGATGTCGTCTACAAAGCCTTTCACGGGAAGCCCTCGGTCAGTTCCAGTCGAACAGCTTCCACCATACCGGTGACACCGGGCCTTCGTCGTCGGGGCGCCCGTCGCCGTCCTGGTCCATCAGGTAGTACACCGGCCCGCGCGACGGCGTGACCTTGACCACCTTGAGCTGGCCATTGACGCGGTACTGCTCGATCACGTCGCCGTTCTCGGCAACGGTGCGGGTGACGTCGGGGTCCTGCAGCCCTGCGGTGGGGTCCGCGGGCGTGGTGGCGCAGGCGGCGAGCGCGAGGGTCAGGGCGAGCGGTGCGAGCAGTGCGGTGCGCATAGCGGGGGCCTCGTCTGGTGTGGTGGGCGACGGAGCGGGACGTCCGCGGGAGGGCCGGGTGGGGCTGGCGCATCCAGCATAACCCCCGGGCCGCGAAGGGCAGCCGGGCCGCCAGCGGCCCCCGGCGGCCGCCCGTAGAATCCGGGTCATGAAACGACTAGTCCTGATCGACGGCTCCAGCTACCTCTATCGCGCCTTCCACGCGCTGCCTCCCCTGACCAACGACGCAGGCGAGCCGACCGGTGCGCTGTTCGGCGTGGTCAACATGCTGCGCGCGCACCTGAAGGAGCAGCCGGACTACATCGCCTACGTGGTCGACGCACCGGGCAAGACGTTCCGCGACGACCTCGACCCGCAGTACAAGGCCAACCGCCCGCCGATGCCCGACGAGCTGCGTGCGCAGGTGCAGCCGATGTGCGACATCGTCCAGGCGCTGGGGATCGACATCATCCGCGTGCCCGACGTCGAGGCCGACGATGTCATCGGCACGCTGGCGGTGCAGGCCGCCAATGCCGGTGTCGATGTGACGGTGTCCACCAGCGACAAGGACTTCGCCCAGCTCGTGCGGCCCTGCGTGAGTGTCGACGGCGACGAGTGCGCCGGCATCGTGATGGTCAATACGATGAGCGGCAGCCGGCTCGACAGCGATCAGGCGGTGATCGACAAGTTCGGGGTGCGCGCCGACCAGATCATCGACTATCTCGCGCTGATGGGCGACAAGATCGACAACATCCCCGGTGTCGAGAAGTGCGGTCCGAAAACCGCCGCCAAGTGGCTGGCCGAGTACGGCACGCTCGACGGGGTCATCGCCAACGCCGACGCGATCAAGGGCAAGATCGGCGACAACCTGCGGGCGGTGCTCGACCGGCTGCCGCTCAACCGCACGCTCACTACCATCCGCACGGACCTTGAGCTGGAGCGCAATCACGACGAGCTGCCCCTGCGCGAACGCGACGCCGACGCGCTGCGCGTGCTGTACGCGCGCTACGGCTTCAAGCAGGCGCTGCGAGAGCTCGACGCCGGCAATGGCACCGTGGCGGGCGATGCCGCCGCCGACCGCGCTGGCGTGCGCAACACCGCCGCCGGCTATGCCCGCGCC
>NZ_JBJXHK010000141.1:0-3104 GCF_046638635.1 Lysobacter zhanggongensis | reverse complement strand
TGCTCCCCGGGTGACGAGCGGCGGACGGGTGAGTAATGTCTGGGAAACTGCCTGATGGAGGGGGATAACTACTGGAAACGGTAGCTAATACCGCATAACGTCGCAAGACCAAAGAGGGGGACCTTCGGGCCTCTTGCCATCAGATGTGCCCAGATGGGATTAGCTAGTAGGTGGGGTAATGGCTCACCTAGGCGACGATCCCTAGCTGGTCTGAGAGGATGACCAGCCACACTGGAACTGAGACACGGTCCAGACTCCTACGGGAGGCAGCAGTGGGGAATATTGCACAATGGGCGCAAGCCTGATGCAGCCATGCCGCGTGTGTGAAGAAGGCCTTCGGGTTGTAAAGCACTTTCAGCGAGGAGGAAGGTGGTGAACTTAATACGTTCATCAATTGACGTTACTCGCAGAAGAAGCACCGGCTAACTCCGTGCCAGCAGCCGCGGTAATACGGAGGGTGCAAGCGTTAATCGGANGGTGGTGAACTTAATACGTTCATCAATTGACGTTACTCGCAGAAGAAGCACCGGCTAACTCCGTGCCAGCAGCCGCGGTAATACGGAGGGTGCAAGCGTTAATCGGAATTACTGGGCGTAAAGCGCACGCAGGCGGTTTGTTAAGTCAGATGTGAAATCCCCGGGCTCAACCTGGGAACTGCATTTGAAACTGGCAAGCTAGAGTCTCGTAGAGGGGGGTAGAATTCCAGGTGTAGCGGTGAAATGCGTAGAGATCTGGAGGAATACCGGTGGCGAAGGCGGCCCCCTGGACGAAGACTGACGCTCAGGTGCGAAAGCGTGGGGAGCAAACAGGATTAGATACCCTGGTAGTCCACGCTGTAAACGATGTCGATTTGGAGGTTGTGCCCTTGAGGCGTGGCTTCCGGAGCTAACGCGTTAAATCGACCGCCTGGGGAGTACGGCCGCAAGGTTAAAACTCAAATGAATTGACGGGGGCCCGCACAAGCGGTGGAGCATGTGGTTTAATTCGATGCAACGCGAAGAACCTTACCTACTCTTGACATCCAGAGAACTTAGCAGAGATGCTTTGGTGCCTTCGGGAACTCTGAGACAGGTGCTGCATGGCTGTCGTCAGCTCGTGTTGTGAAATGTTGGGTTAAGTCCCGCAACGAGCGCAACCCTTATCCTTTGTTGCCAGCGGTTCGGCCGGGAACTCAAAGGAGACTGCCAGTGATAAACTGGAGGAAGGTGGGGATGACGTCAAGTCATCATGGCCCTTACGAGTAGGGCTACACACGTGCTACAATGGCGTATACAAAGAGAAGCGACCTCGCGAGAGCAAGCGGACCTCATAAAGTACGTCGTAGTCCGGATTGGAGTCTGCAACTCGACTCCATGAAGTCGGAATCGCTAGTAATCGTAGATCAGAATGCTACGGTGAATACGTTCCCGGGCCTTGTACACACCGCCCGTCACACCATGGGAGTGGGTTGCAAAAGAAGTAGGTAGCTTAACCTTCGGGAGGGCGCTTACCACTTTGTGATTCATGACTGGGGTGAAGTCGTAACAAGGTAACCGTAGGGGAACCTGCGGTTGGATCACCTCCTTACCTAAAGATATTAGTTCGAGTGGCGTGCTCACACAGATTGTCTGATGAAAAAGTAACGAGCAAAAGCGTCATAAAAGTACGGTGTCGTGTCCCCTTCGTCTAGAGGCCTAGGACACCGCCCTTTCACGGCGGTAACAGGGGTTCGAATCCCCTAGGGGACGCCAAGCTTCCGACCCACCCGGTGAAAGCGGCGGTCTCAAGTATCTGACGATACACCATATCTTAAAGATGACTTCCGAGTCATGTTTAAGATATTGCTCTTTAACAATCTGGAACAAGCTGAAAATTGAAACATGACGGCTGAAATTTATCCCTCCGTAGATGTATCGGGATGAAGAGTAACCTGTCATAGAGTCTCTCAAATGTTTGCAGCGCGAACGATGGAAACATCTTCGGGTTGTGAGGTTAAGTGACTAAGCGTACACGGTGGATGCCTAGGCAGTCAGAGGCGATGAAGGGCGTGCTAATCTGCGAAAAGCGTCGGTAAGGTGATATGAACCGTTATAACCGGCGATACCCGAATGGGGAAACCCAGTGTGTTTCGACACACTATCATGTCATGAATACATAGTGGCATGAGGCGAACCGGGGGAACTGAAACATCTAAGTACCCCGAGGAAAAGAAATCAACCGAGATTCCCCCAGTAGCGGCGAGCGAACGGGGAGGAGCCCAGAACCTGAATCGGCTTGTGTGTTAGTGGAAGCGTCTGGAAAGTCGCGCAGCAAAGGGTGATAGCCCCGTACACTAAAATGCACAGGTCGTGAGTTCGATGAGTAGGGCGGGACACGTGACATCCTGTCTGAATATGGGGGGACCATCCTCCAAGGCTAAATACTCCTGACTGACCGATAGTGAACCAGTACCGTGAGGGAAAGGCGAAAAGAACCCCGGCGAGGGGAGTGAAATAGAACCTGAAACCGTGTACGTACAAGCAGTGGGAGCACCTTCGTGGTGTGACTGCGTACCTTTTGTATAATGGGTCAGCGACTTATATTTTGTAGCAAGGTTAACCGTATAGGGGAGCCGTAGGGAAACCGAGTCTTAACTGGGCGAATAGTTGCAAGGTATAGACCCGAAACCCGGTGATCTAGCCATGGGCAGGTTGAAGGTTGGGTAACACTAACTGGAGGACCGAACCGACTAATGTTGAAAAATTAGCGGATGACTTGTGGCTGGGGGTGAAAGGCCAATCAAACCGGGAGATAGCTGGTTCTCCCCGAAAGCTATTTAGGTAGCGCCTCGTGAACTCATCTTCGGGGGTAGAGCACTGTTTCGGCTAGGGGGCCATCCCGGCTTACCAAACCGATGCAAACTCCGAATACCGAAGAATGTTATCACGGGAGACACACGGCGGGTGCTAACGTCCGTCGTGAAGAGGGAAACAACCCAGACCGCCAGCTAAGGTCCCAAAGTCATGGTTAAGTGGGAAACGATGTGGGAAGGCATAGACAGCCAGGATGTTGGCTTAGAAGCAGCCATCATTTAAAGAAAGCGTAATAGCTCACTGGTCGAGTCGGCCTGCGCGGAAGATGTAACG
>NZ_JBJXHK010000140.1:0-3179 GCF_046638635.1 Lysobacter zhanggongensis | reverse complement strand
CGCTGGCCCTGCTGCAGGCGGCGGACGAGCCGGTGGTCGTCGCCTGCGAAGCGGGCCCGTTGCTGGCTGCGGACCCCGACGGCGGGTCAGGGCGCCTCGTGTCACTGCGTCCGCGCCTCGACCGGCCCACGCCGCGGGTCGAACTCGGGCTCCAACTAGCCGGCCTGGCCCACGCGGCCATCGACATCTCCGACGGGCTGATCGCCGATCTCGGCCATATTTGCCAGGCAAGCAGGCTCGCCGCGGACGTCGAGGTGGACCGGCTGCCGTGCTCACCGGCCCTGGCGGCCAGCTTCGAGGCGGAACGACGACGCGAACTGCAGGCGACCGGCGGTGACGACTACGAGTTGTGTTTCACCGCCGCGCCGGCGATGCGCGAGCGCATCGAGGCGCTCGCAACGGGCGTGGTGCCGGTCACCCGCGTCGGCCGGATGGTCGAAGGCGAGGGCGTGCGGGCGGTGGATGGTGGCGGCGCCCCGTGGCAGCCGCGGCAGAGCGGCTACGTCCACTTCTCCGGATAGGACGGCAAAGAAACGCGCGATGTAGGAGCGACGTAAGTCGCGACCCGCCGACCCCGTGACGCGATGCTCAGCTCGCGACTTACGTCGCTCCTGCATCGGGGTGGTGACCGGCGTTCCGCCACAATCCACCCACCCGCTCGCGCAGTGTCGGCAACACCTCGCCCTCGAACCACGGGTTGGCCTTGAACCACGCGACATTGCGCGGGCTCGGGTGCGGCAGCGGCAGGTGGGTCGGCAGGTACTCGCGCCATGCGCGCATGGTCGCGGTCAGGCTGCCCTTGCGGCGGCGGCCCAGGAAGTGCGCCTGCGCGTACTGGCCGATCAGCAGGGTGAGTTCGACGTTGGGCAGCAGCGGCAGCAGCTGAGGGTGCCAGGTGGCCCGGCATTCCGGGCGCGGCGGCGCATCGCCCGAGCCGGCCTTGCCTGGGTAGCAGAACCCCATCGGCACGATTGCCACGCGCGAGGCATCGTAGAACGTGTCGGAATCGATCCCCATCCACTCGCGCAGGCGCCGGCCGCTGGCGTCGTCCCACGGCACGCCGCTTTCGTGGACCTTGCGGCCGGGGGCCTGGCCGACCACCAGCAGGCGCGCGTCGGCATGCGCGCGCAGCACCGGCCGCGGTGTGTGCGGCATTGATGACGCGCATAGCCGGCAACGGTCGATCCGGGCGAGCAGCGTGTCGAGGGTGTCGGCCCCGCCGCTCACGGTGGCAGCAGCTTGCCGGGGTTGAGGATGCCGTCGGGGTCGAATACCGCCTTGAGCTGGTGCATCAGGGCGAGCGTCGCCGGCGACACCGCCTGCGTCATGAATTCGCGCTTGGCCAGGCCGATCCCGTGTTCGCCCGACAGCGTGCCGCCGAGCGACAGCGCCAGCGCGAACACGCGCGACATCGCTGCCGCGGCGCGCTCGGCCTGGCCGGCGTCGGCCGGGTCGTACAGCAGGTTGACGTGCAGGTTGCCGTTGCCGGCATGGCCGAAGCAGACGAGCGGCAGCGCGAACTCGCGCGACAGTGCCTGCACGCCATCGACCAGGGCCGGGATGCGCGACACCGGCACCACCACGTCCTCGTNGTTGCCGGCATGGCCGAAGCAGACGAGCGGCAGCGCGAACTCGCGCGACAGTGCCTGCACGCCATCGACCAGGGCCGGGATGCGCGACACCGGCACCACCACGTCCTCGTTGATCTTGCCGGGCGCCAGCGTGCGCAACGCCGGCGACAGGGCCTTGCGCGCGGCCCAAAGGCGGGCACGCGCGGCCTCGTCGGCGGCATCGTCGAGCGAGACCAGGCCGTCGCCGCCGGCAGCCGCCATCAGCGCTTCGATGTCGCGCGGCAGTTGGTCCGGGTCACCATCGGCCTCGATCATCAGCAGCGCTCCGGCGTCGGCAGGCAGGTCGGCGCCGCCGACGTCGCGCGCCAGCCGCACCGCGTCGGCATCCATGAATTCCAGCATCGACGGGGTGACCGGCTGCGCCATCAGCCGGGCGACGGCTGCGGCCGCGGCGGCGACGTCACGGTAGATCGCGCGGATCGCGCGTCGCGCGGCAGGCGCCGGCGTCAGCCGCAGGCTCGCTTCGACGATCAGCGCCAGCGTGCCTTCGCTGCCGACCAGCAACCGCTGCAGGTCGTAGCCGGTCGCGCCCTTGGTGGTCGCGGTGCCGCATTCGATCAGCTCACCGGCCCCGGTCACCGCGGTGATCGCGAGTACGTTGTCGCGGCTTGCGCCGTACTTCACCGCGCGCGGGCCCCCGGCATTGCACGCCAGGTTCCCGCCAACGGTACTGAACATGGCGCTGGTGGGGTCGGGTGGCCAGAACAGCCCATGCGGCGCCAGCGCAGCCTGCAGGTCGCCGTTGAGCAGGCCGGGTTCGACCACCGCGCAACGGTCGCCCGGGCGGATGTCCAGCACCCGGTCCATCCGCTCCATCGACACCACGACGCCGCCCTCGACCGGCACTGCCGCACCGGTGGTGTTGGTGCCACGACCGCGTGCGACCACAGGCACCCGGTGGCGGCGACACGCGCGCACCAGCGCCACCACCTGGTCGCGGGTCCGCGGCAGCGCCACCGCGTCGGGCAACGCGTGCCGGCGCGAGTTGTCGTAGGCGTAGGTGAGCCGCTCGCTGGCATCGGTCAGCCAATCCTCGCCGAGCAGCGTGGCCAGTTCGCGGTCGAGTTCGTGTGGCAAGGGCATGGCGGAAGGAGGCGGGCCGTGGCGGCCCATTCTGCGCTTTCGTCGCGACGGGCCAGGTGGGGCGGTCAGTCGCCGGGCCGGAAGGCGTCGCGGATCCAGTCCAGCACGGGCGCCCCGGGGTCGCCGCAGGCATCGACGACGTCGAACCGGCATGGCGCATCGGCGTAGCGGCGGTGCCGCATCAGGAACAATTGCGCGGCGCGCACCAGCTTGTGCTGCTTGCGCCAGTCCACCGACACCGCGCCGCCGCCGAAGCGGTCGTCACTGCGGTAGCGGACCTCGACGAACACCAGGGTGTCGCCGTCGAGCATGACCAGGTCGAGTTCGCCCAACCGGTAGCTGGCGTTGGCGGCGACGGGTCGCAGGCCAGCGTCGATCAGGTGGGCACGCGCCGCGGCCTCGACCGCGGCGCCACGCTGGCGCCGGTCAGTAGCGACCGGCATTGGCCAGCGGTACCGCGACGCC
>NZ_JBJXHK010000139.1:0-3217 GCF_046638635.1 Lysobacter zhanggongensis | reverse complement strand
GCGCGTCTGCGCCAGCGGCGAGGTTGCGCAGCCCGACCGCATCGCGCAACGCTCGCAGGGTCGGCAGCGCGCGTTCCTCGCGCAGGCGGGCCGCGCCCGCGCGCAGGATCTCCTCGATCCGCGCCGGCTGCGCGATCAGCGCCTCGTACTTCTCCCGCAGCGGGGCGACCTCGGCGTCGATGCGCTCGAACAGCGCTGCCTTCGCGTCACCCCAGGCGATGCCGTCGGCGAACGCCTGGCGCATCGCCGACGTCTCCCCGGTCGATGCAAACGCGCGGTACAGCTGGAACACGTTCGAAGTGTCGGCATCCTTGGCCTCCCCTGGCGCACGCGAGTCGGTGACGATCGAATAGATCAGCTTCCTGAGCTCCCCGCGCGGCGCGAACAGCGGGATGGTGTTGTCGTAGCTCTTGCTCATCTTGCGACCGTCGAGCCCCGGCAGCGTCGCCACCTGCTCCTCGATCACGACCTCGGGCAACACGAAGTGCTCGCCGTACAGGTGGTTGAAGCGCTGGGCAAAGTCGCGCGCCATTTCAATGTGCTGGATCTGGTCGCGCCCGACCGGCACCTTGTGTGCGTTGAACAGCAGGATGTCGGCGGCCATCAGCACCGGGTACATGAACAACCCGGCGGTCACGCCCGCATCGTCGTCCTCGCCGGCTTCGCGGTTGCGGTCCACTGCGGCCTTGTAGGCGTGCGCGCGGTTGAGGATGCCCTTGCCCGCGACGCAGGTCAGCAGCCAGGTCAGCTCGGTGGTCTCGGGGATGTCGGACTGGCGGTAGAAGCGCACCTGGTCAGGCTCGAGCCCGCAGGCGAGCCAGCTGGCGGCGATCTCCAGCGTCGAGCGCTGCACGCGCGCCGGGTCCTGCACCTTGATCAGCGCGTGGTAGTCGGCAAGGAAGTAGTAGCTCTCCACGCCCGGCTCGCGGCTGGCGGCGATAGCCGGCCGGATCGCGCCGACGTAGTTGCCCAGGTGGGGGGTGCCGGAGGTGGTGATGCCGGTGAGGACGCGAGTGGGCTGCATGACGCTTGCAATGGCGGACGGCCCGCCAGTCTAGCGCGGCGCCGCGTGCGGCCCTGACCCGCGACGCGGTGTGCCGCCTGCTCGCCTCAAAAGACAACGGGCCGCTTCCGGCCCGTTGCGGGTGAGCTGCAAATCGGTCAGTGCAGGGTGTCGCTGAAGTCCCGCACCTCGCGGTCGGCGCGGTCGCGGTTCCAGCCGTAGCGCTCCTGCAGGCGGCCGGACAGGTATTCGGCGTTGCCCTCGGCGACGTCGAAGTCGTCGTCGGTCAGGTCGCCCCAGCGTGCCTGGGCCTTGCCCTTGAGCTGGGACCACTTGCCGGAAATGATGTCCTTGTTCATGCGTTGCCTCCTCTTGCGTGTGGGGAAGCGGTACGTCGCCGTACCACGCCTACACCATCGCCGACCGGACATTCGCACGGGGTGTCGGTTGCGTTAAGCGGCGATGAGTCCGAGGCCCACAAAAGCGGAAGGCCGGATTGCTCCGGCCTTCCGTTCATTCCGTCGGTGCGGGTATCAGCACTCGTCGGAGGTATCGCAATCGATGTGGCCTTCGGCCTCGTCCTCGATCTTGTCACCGGCGGCTTCGATGTCCTCACCCACGCCGGCCATGGTGTTGCAGGCGGTGAGGGTGCCCATCGAGAACAGGGACAGCAGCAGCAGGGCGAGCAGACGCTTCATGGGGAATCTCCTAGGCAATGGGCTTGGACGGGGCCGCGCGTGTTGCGGAACACGACCGTGGCCGAACATTGCGTAGGCAGGCGTGAAGCGCGCGTGCAGCCGCGGCGCGCGGCGACGCGCCCGTTCAGCCGGGTCAGTCGCGCATCAACGTGGACTTGCCGAACAGGCTCTCGACCAGGTCGATCGCGACCAGCGCGGTGGCGTTGTTGCGGTCGAGGATCGGGTTCAGCTCCATGATGTCGAGCGAGGCCATCCGGCCGCTGTCGGCGATCATCTCCATGCACAGCTGCGCTTCGCGGTAGTTCGGGCCGCCCGGCACGGTGGTGCCGACACCCGGCGCGACGCTGGGGTCGAGGAAGTCGACGTCGAAGCTGACGTGCAGGTGGGTGTCGTCGTCCATGCCGTCCAGCGCTTCCTCCATGACGCGCTTCATCCCTACCTCGTCGATGTAGCGCATGTCGTAGATGTCCAGGCCGTGCTCCTTGACCAGCTTCTTCTCGCCCTGGTCGACCGAGCGGATGCCGATCTGCCGCACCACGTCGGGCGTGATCGCCGGCGCGTCACCGCCGAGGTGGGTCAGTTCGCGCGGGCCCAGGCCGCACAGGCACGCCACCGGCATGCCGTGGATGTTGCCCGACGGGGTGACCTGGCTGGTGTTGAAGTCGGCGTGGGCGTCCAGCCACAGCACGCGCAGCTTCTTGCCGGCCTCGCGGCAGTAGCGCGCGACGCCGGTGATCGAGCCCAGGCCCAGGCAGTGGTCACCGCCCAGCAGGATCGGCATGCGGCCGCCGGCGAGCTCGGCGTGCATCGCCTCCATCACCAGCCGGTTCCACTCGGTCACTTCGTCGAGGTGGCGGTAGCCCTCGACCGGACCCAGCCAGGGGTTGCGTGGGCCTTCGAGGTTGCCGCGGTCCAGCACGTCCACGCCGCGGGCAGCCAGCGCCTCGCCCAGCCCCGCGATACGCAGCGCCTCCGGTCCCAGCCGTGCGCCGCGGTCGCCGGCACCGACGTCGGTGGGCGCGCCAATGATCGAAACGGGGGGATGGATGCGGCTCATGGCAGTCTCCTTGACCTGGTGCCGGCTGTCAGAGTCGAACTGACGACCTACCGCTTACAAGGCGGTTGCTCTACCAACTGAGCTAAGCCGGCGAAACGGCCATTCTAACGCGGACGCCCGCGCCTACCGCGGTCAGGGCGCGACCGGTTCGGGCTCGGCCAGCGCACCGCAGTCCACCGGTTGCCCCGGCGTCTCGATGCGCCGCTGCGTGTCCGCGGCGTCGAAACCGGCCGGCACCGACACATCCAGCCAGTGCCGTGCAGGACCGGCACCAACCGGCACCGTCTCGACCGCAAACCCCGCCTCGCGCAGCGCCGTGGCGCGCTCCTGCGCCGACGCCTCGTTGCGGTACAGCCCCAGCGCGACCGCGCGCGCGTCCTCGCCGTCGCGGATCACGAACCAGTCGCGGAACCCGGCCGCGGCAATGCGCTTTGCGGCCGCCTCGGCGGCCGCGATGTC
>NZ_JBJXHK010000138.1:0-3291 GCF_046638635.1 Lysobacter zhanggongensis | reverse complement strand
GCCGGTCGCGGCAGGCGCGCGTGGCGGCCGCGGCCGTGAATGCGCGCGATGCTAGCATCCGCGCCATGTCGACCGCCCCGGACCGCCTGAAGATCCACGTCGATCCGCTGCCCTACGAGGACCGGCTGGAGCCGCGCGACCCGCTGCAGGTCGAACTGGCGGTGATCCATTGCACCGAGTTGCCCGACCTGGCGACCGCCCGCGGGTACGGCGAGCGCGTGCTCTACCCCGACAGCGGCACCGGCAACTGCGGCCATTTCTATATCGACCGCGACGGCAGCGTGCACCGCTGGGTGGCGGTCGACCGCATGGCCCACCACGTCCGCGGCCACAACCCGCGTTCGGTCGGCATCGAGCTGGTCAACACCGGCCGCTACCCCCACTGGCTCGACTCGCGACACCAGGCGATGGACGAGGCGTATCCCGAGGTGCAGATCGACGCACTTGTCGCCCTGCTGCGCCAGTTGCAGGCCGACCTGCCCGGATTGCGCCGGGTGGCCGGCCACGAGGACCTCGACACCGCGACGGTCGCGGCCACCGACGATCCGGCGCGGCAGGTGCCGCGCAAACGCGACCCGGGCCCGCTGTTTCCGTGGTCGAAGGTGCTGGCGGCGGTCGATCTCCAGCGCATCCCCCTGTAGTTGAACTGCGGCGCTGCTGGGCCGCTCCAGGAGGCCGGCCACGCCTTGGCGGCCGGTATAATCGCGGCCCCTGCACCCGGCGACCGCGCATGACCTCCCCCGTTACCGAGTTGATCGACCTGCTTTCGCTCGAGCGCCTCGAGGTCAACCTGTTCCGTGGCCAGAGCCGCGACATCGGTACCAAGTACGTTTTCGGGGGCCAGGTGCTGGGGCAGGCGCTGTCAGCCGCGCAGGCGACGCTGACCGAGGCGCGCACCGCGCACTCGCTGCACGCCTACTTCCTCAAGGCCGGCGACATCGCCGCGCCGGTCGTCTACCAGGTCGACCGGACGCGCGACGGCGGCAGCTTCTCGGTGCGCCGGGTCACCGCGATCCAGCACGGTGGCCCGATCTTCTTCCTCGCCGCCTCGTTCCAGAAGGACGAGGACGGCGCCGAACACCAGCTGTCGATGCCCGAGGTGCCGCAGCCCGAGGACATCGAGCCCGGCCACGCGGTACCCGCCGACGTGATGGCGACGCTGCCCGACAAGATCCAGCGCTGGCTGTCGAAGAAGGGACCGTTCGAATTCCGCCACGTGTACCCGCGCGACGAGCTCAAGCCGCCCAAGCGACCGCCTTACCAGCAGTTCTGGTTCCGCCTCAGCGAGCGGGTCGGCGACGCTCCCGAGCTCCACCAGGCGCTGCTCGCCTACGCGTCGGATTTCCACCTGCTCGGTACCGCCACCTTTCCGCACGGCATCAGCTACTACCAGCCGAACGTGCAGATGGCTTCGCTCGACCACGCGATGTGGTTCCACCGCCCGTTCCGCGCCGACGAATGGCTGCTGTACTCGATGGACAGCCCCAGCGCGCAGGGTTCGCGCGGGCTCGCGCGTGGCCAGATCTACGACCGCGAGGGGCACCTCGTCGCCAGCACGTCCCAGGAAGGGCTGATCCGCGTGGTCAAGGACGCGGCCGCCGCGGGCCACGTCCCGGCACGGGGATAGGCATGCGCAAGGTCTTCAGCAGCCAGCGGCTCGAGAACGTCGAAGGCGTGGCCGACCTGCTGCGCGAGGCCGGCATCGAGGTGCGCATCACCGACGGCCGCTCCTACCGCGGCAACCGGCGCGGCGCCTTCAGCTACAGCGACCGCTCGGCCCCGGTTCCGGCGGTCTGGGTGGTGCGCTCCGACCAGCAGGTGCAGGCCCGTGAGCTGCTGCGCGACGCGGGCCTGATCGACAGCACCCGCAACGAAGGCAGCTACCTGCCCAGCACGTTCCACTTCCGCTCACAGCAGGAACCCGAGGGCAGGAGCACGGCGCAGAAGCGGATGTTCCGGTTCAAGGTCGGGCTGATCGTGGTCGCCGTGGCCATCGCCGGCGTGGCGATGATGCGCGGCATGGACCTGCCCACCCCGGGTGCCGCGCCGGTGCAGGAAGTGGCCAACCCGCCGTTCGATGGCTCGGTCGCAGCGACGCTGCTGCCGGTGGCCCAGGCCGTTTTCGAAAGCGAACTCGGCGAGGTCGACACGCCGGTCGCCTGCCTCGGGGTCGACAACGTGGATGCGTCGATCCGATTGATCCAGTCGCTGCAGCGCGACGGGCTGACGCTGGTGCAGGCGTCGGCCTGTGTCGAGGAAGCCGACGAGGCGCGCGGCAGCTACCACCGCGGCTCGGGCAGCGAGGCGATGATCGCCCGCGTCGGCGCGTTCCGGCCGTCCGCGGCCGACCGCGGCACGATCGAGTACAGCGCCTACCACCACCGCATGTGGGCCAGCTACAAGACCCTGGAGGTCGCCCGCGTCGATGGTGCGTGGCAGGTGGTCGACGTGGTCCGCCACGTGCGCAGCCGCGGCGTGGGGTTCTGACGGCAGCCTGTCACATCCTCCGGCCGGCGTCGTCTGGACCGGCATGGACACCACATCGACCTTCCGCTCGGCCCGCGCTTACCATCGGGCCATGACCGTGCCGACTCACAACCCCGCCGCTGCCGGCCGGAGGCGACGTTGAACGCCGTTCCGGACACCGATGGCCGGGCGCTGCCGGACCCGATGATCCAGGCATGCCTGGTCGCTGCGGCCGAAGGCGACCGCGAAGCCTACGGCCGGATCGTCGCAGCCTGCCAGAACTCGATCACCGCGATCGCACTGGCGATCGTGCGCGACGTGCCCGCCAGCGAGGACATCGCACAGGAAGCGTTCCTCAGCGCCTGGCAGAACCTGCGCCGGCTGCAGAACCCGGCCAGTTTCATGCCGTGGCTGCGGCAGATCACCCGCAACCTGGCGCGCGACCACCTGCGCGCGCGCAAGCGCTTGCCAAGCGAGGTCGCCGATGCCGACGAGGTGATCCAGGCGGCGGCCGACCCGCAACCCGACCCGCTCGGCCAGCTCGCCGGCCAGGAACGCGAGGCGGTCGCCGCCGAGCTGATCTCGGCGCTGCCCGACGACAGCCGCGAGGTCCTGCTGCTGTATTACCGCGAGGGTCAGAGTTCCCAGCAGGTCGCGTCGTTGCTGGGGCTCAGCGACGCCGCGGTGCGCAAGCGGTTGTCGCGTGCGCGCCGGAGCGTGCGTACGGACCTGCTGGCGCGCTTCGGCGAGTTCGCACGCAGCACCGCGCCTTCGCTCGGCTTCACCGCCACGGTGGCCGGCGCGCTGGCCGTGGCGAGCCCGCCG
>NZ_JBJXHK010000137.1:0-3382 GCF_046638635.1 Lysobacter zhanggongensis | reverse complement strand
AGCGCGCGTGGCCGGCGCTGGTGGTGGCGCTGCCGCAGGCCGGCGGCCAGGCCGAGGACGGGTTCATGGGAGGGCTGCGGTGAGCGCCACCCGCCGGTCCCGCGGCGCGGCGCTGCTGCTGGTGCTGTGGCTGGTCGTGCTGCTGACCGCGCTGGTCGGCGGATTCGCGCTGGTGGCGCGGGTCGAGCACCTGCAGGGGCGGGTGCTGGTGCACGGGCTGACGGCGCAGAACGCCGCACGCGCCGGGCTGGAATACGCGATGACCCGGCTGGCCGCAACCGAGCCCGAGCGTCAGTGGGCGCCGGATGGCCGGCCGTACCCGTGGCGGTACACCGGTGTCGACATCGAGGTCCGCATCGTCGACGAGAGCGGCAAACTCGACCTCAACCAGAGCGACGCCGCCGTGCTCGGCGGCCTGCTGGTCGCGCTCGGCAGCGACCAGGCCGAGGCTGCGCGCCTGGCCGCGGCCATCATCGACTGGCGCGATCCGGACCCGCTGACCCAGGCGGCCGGTGGCGCCGAGGACGCCGACTACGCGTCGGCCGGCCGGCCGTACGGTGCGAAGGACGCGCAGTTCGAGGGCATCGCCGAGCTGGAGCAGGTGCTGGGCTTTACGCCGGCGCTGTACGCGCTGGTCGCCCCGCACGTGACCGTCCACAGCGGGTTGCCGCGACCGCAGCCGGAGTTCGCCTCGGCGCCGGTGCTGGAGGCGATCGGCATGGACGGCGCGGCGATGGTGCAACAGCGCGGAGCGCCGCCTGGCGGGCCCGCGGGCCCGGCGTTGCCGACGGTCGGGGCAAACCGGAGCGGTACGTATAGTATCGAGAGCCTTGCGCGGCTGGCCGATGGGCGCGAGTCGCTGCTGAGGGCGGTGGTGCGCGCGGGCGGCGGTGCCGTACCCGGGATGGCGTATACCGTGCTGGATTGGGAGGAGGGAGCTTCACCACGATGAGCCGGTTGGGGATTCGTCCGGGCGGCCGCCTGGGCCACATCGGTGCGCGCTTGGGCCCCGGGGCGGGAGGTTTCCTGCACTGGTGGGGCACTGCGCTCGCTTCGTGGCTGCCAACCCGGTGGCGCCGTGTGCTGGGCTTCGACCGCGGTCGGCTGCTGCTGCAGGTCGACGGGGAAGAGGTGCAGTTGCGACTGCAGCGCGGCGACGGCATCGAGGATCTGGGCCGGGTGCCGCTGCTGCCGGTTGTCGAGGATTCCGTTTCCACATTNAGGTCGACGGGGAAGAGGTGCAGTTGCGACTGCAGCGCGGCGACGGCATCGAGGATCTGGGCCGGGTGCCGCTGCTGCCGGTTGTCGAGGATTCCGTTTCCACATTGGACCCGCTTGCCGGGCTGCTTGCACCGCAGGTGGCCGAGCTGCCGCGGTGGCTGCTGCTGTCGCCCGCGCACGGGCTGCGCCGCCGCCTGTCGCTGCCTGCCGCCGCCGCCGACCGGCTGCGCGACGTGGTCGGTTTCGAGATCGACCGGCAGACGCCGTTCAGTGCCGAGGCGGTCGTGTACGACGCCCGGGTTGTCGGCCGGCGCGAAGGTGACGGCCAGCTCGATGCCGAACTCGTGGTGGTGCCGCGGCAGGTGCTCGAGCCGCAACTGACCGCCCTCGGCCCGCTGGCAGGCCAACTGGCCGGCGTCGACGCTGCGGCCACCGACGGAGTTCCAGTCGGGGTCAACCTGCTGCCGGCCGAACGTCGCCGACGCCACCGTGATCCGTGGATCGTGTGGAACCTGGCGCTGGCCGCCACCGCGGTGCTGCTGGTGCTGGGGCTGTTCTGGCAGTTGCTCGACAACCGCCGCGACGCCGCCGAGGCGTTCGAGCAACGCATCGCCGCCGATGCCGTCGCCGGTCGCCGTGCGGCGGCCGAGCGCCAGCAACTGGCCGGGTTGATCGAGGGCCAGGCCTTCCTCGACCGGGCGCGTGCCGAGCAGCCGACCGCGATCGAGGTGATCGACGAACTCACCCGCCGCCTGCCTGACGGCACCTACCTCGAGAAACTGTCGATCGACGAACAGCGGCTGATGCTCATCGGCCTCAGCAACGACGCGGCAGCGCTGATCGGCCGGCTGCAGGGGTCGCCACTGTGGCATTCGCCAGCGCTGGCCGGCGCACTGCAGCCCGACCCCGCCAGCGGCCGCGACCGTTTCACCCTGGTGGCCGAACTGGGGCCGGCCACCGCGCCGGCTGCCGCGGCGGCGACGGAGGATGCCGATGCCGCGCCCCGTTGATCGCCCGCAGGTCCGCGTTACCCGACGCGACCGCTGGCTCGCGCTCGGCCTGCTCCTGCTGGTGCTCGCGCTGGCCTACGCGGTGCTGGTGCATCCGTGGTGGACGGCGCCGATGCTGGAAGCCAACAGCCGGATCGATTCGCTGCAGCAGCGCGAGCTGCGCCTGCGCATGCAACTGCAGCAGGCGCCCCAGGTGAGTGGGCGCCTGGCGCAGTTGCGCACCGAACTCGAAGGCCGGCCCGGCTTCTTGCCCGAGTCCAATCCCGAGCTGGCCACCGCCAGCCTGATCCAGCGCCTGGAAACCGTGGTCGTGCAGGCCAGCCCCGGCAACCGCAGCTGCATGATCACCAACCGTTCCCCCCTCGCTCCCGATACCCGCGCGGCGCGCGTCCGCGTGGTGGTGCAGGTGCGCCTGCGCTGCGGCACGCCGGAGCTGGCGTCGGTGCTGCACTCGCTGGAGAGCGGCGCGCCGCGGTTGTTCATCGGCAACCTCAACATCCTCGCCCAGCGCATGTATTTCAGCCCGGGCCGTGGCGAGCCGACCGGCAACGGCGGGCTCGATGTTTCCTTCGACCTGTCGGGCTACCTCGCCCCGCCGGAGGCGCCCCGTGCGGATTGACGACGCCGGTCCCCGCACCTGGCTGCTCGCCGGCGTCGCCGGCTGGGCCCTGGTCGCGTGGTTGCTCGCCGTGGCCGGCATGGGCGGCCGGGTCGAGCCCTTGCCGGACGATCCGACGCTGCTGCAGCCGCTGCCGCCGGTGCGTCCCGCGCCACCGCCGCGGCTGGGGCCGCCGGACCAGTACGCGCAGATCGCCGATCGACCGCTGTTTTCCTCCGACCGCACGCCCCAGCCGTTCTTCCTGCAGGGGCAGGGCGAGCCGGCGGAGTCGTCGGCGTTCGACTACCAACTGACCAGCGTGCTGATCACCCCGCGACTCAAGCTGGCGATCATCCAGCCCGCTGATGGCAGCGAGTCCGTGCGGGTCCGGTTGGGCGATGCGCCCGAGTCCCACCCGGCGTGGCGCCTGACCGGCCTGAGCGAGCGCAGCGCGGTGTTCGAGGGCCCGGACGGCCAACGCACGCTCGGTCTGCGGGTGTTCGACGGGGTGGGCGGCGCGCGGCCGACCGAGATCGGCCGCCCGGCCACCGAC
>NZ_JBJXHK010000136.1:0-3465 GCF_046638635.1 Lysobacter zhanggongensis | reverse complement strand
TGCGGCAGCCGTCGAATTCGCGGCAATGCTCGAGCCTTCGCTGGACACCGCCACGCCCGACGCGCTTCCCGACTTCGAACCGGGTGAGCGCACGTTGCCGCCGGGCGCCACCGCGCCAGCGACCACGACCACCCGTGCCGCCACCGCCATCAGCCAGCCCGCGCTCGCGTTCCCCGCCGACCCCGACGCCGGCTTCGACGACGCCTTCGGCGCACGCATCGGCTGGCTCGCCGAGCAGCGCATCGGCCGCGCCGAGATCCGCCTGAACCCCGAAACCCTCGGCACCATCGACGTGCGCCTGCAGATCGACGGCAACCGCGTCACCGCCGAGTTCCACTCCGCCAATGCCGACGTCCGCCAGGCATTGGAAAGCAGCGTCGGCCGCCTGCGCGACATGCTCGACCAGCACGGCCTGCAGCTGGCCCACAGCAACGTCGGCCACGGTGGCAACGAGGCGGCGCGCGACGGCCAGGGCAACGCGGACCGCGGCAGCGACACCGCACGCGGCCCGGGCGAAGACAACGACCCGATCGAGCGCCCGGCCCGGTTCACCCACACCCGCGGACTGCTGGACGAGTACGCCTGAGCCTCCGACCCGCTGTAGGAGCGGCTTCAGCCGCGATCGAATGCCCCGGTATCAGACACCGCCCGCCGATCGCGGCTGAAGCCGCTCCTACATGGGCCGGGGCATTGCGCACGCGGCCGCGTCGACAAGCGGTCACCGGTCCGTTCATCTCCGCGTCAATTCCCCGGCAGGGGTCCGGTCCGCGTCGCGGCACACCCCTTGCACGGAGCTGGGCACCCACAGATGGAGTGTCCGCGTGCCTGCCCAGAGTTCCACCGCCCCTGCCGCCAGCGGCAGCAAGCTGCCCTGGATCATCGTCGTCGTCCTGCTGCTGGCGATCGCCGGCGGGGGTGCCTGGTGGTTCATGCAGACCCGCGCGGCGCCTGCCGCGGCGGGCACCACGACGACACCAGCCAAGCCGGCGCGCCCCCCGGCCAGCTACTACGCGCTGGAGCCGGCGTTCGTGGTCAACCTGGCCGACACCGACGCGGTCCGGTACCTGCAGGCGGACGTGCAGATCATGACCCGCGACGCGGCCACCGCCGCCGCGCTCGAAGTGCACACCCCGGCAATCCGTAACCGCCTGCTGCTGCTGTTCGGCCAGCAGACCGCCGCCCAGCTGGTGCAGCGCAGCGGCAAGGAACGCCTGCAGGAAAAGGCTCGCGCCGAAGTGGTCGCGGTGCTGCGCGCCGAGTCCGCCGCCAGCAAGGTCGAGGCCGTGCTGTTCACCAGCCTGGTCACCCAGTAACGCATCCGGATACGACCCCATGAGCAGCGACCTGCTGTCACAAGACGAAATCGACGCCCTGCTGCATGGCGTCGACAGCGGCGCGGTCGACACCGAGGACGCCCCGCCGGCGCCCGGCGAGGCCCGCAGCTACGACTTCGCCAGCCAGGACCGGATCGTTCGCGGCCGGCTGCCGACGCTGGAGATGATCAACGAGCGCTTTGCGCGCACCTGGCGCATCGGCCTGTTCAACCTGCTGCGACGCTCTGCAGACCTGTCGGTGCGTGGCGTCGACCTGATGCGCTTCGGCGAGTACATGCACTCGCTGCAGGTGCCCAACAACCTCAACATGGTGAAGATGAAGCCGCTGCGCGGCACCGCGCTGGTGGTCTACGAGCCGCGGCTGGTGTTCACCGTGGTCGACAACTTCTTCGGCGGCAACGGCAAGTACCACACCCGCATCGAGGGGCGCGAGTTCACCGCCACCGAGATGCGCGTCATCCAGTTGCTGCTCAAGCAGACCTTCGCCGACCTGGTCGAGGCGTGGGCGCCAGTGATGCCGGTGGAGTTCGAGTACCTCAACTCCGAGGTCAACCCGCACTTCGCCAACATCATCAGTCCGCGCGAGTACATCGTCGTCAGCCGCTTCCACGTGGAGCTCGAGGGCGGCGGTGGCGAGTTCCACGTCTCGCTGCCGTACTCGATGCTCGAGCCGATCCGCGAGCAGCTCGACGCCGGTGTGCAGAGCGACCGGGTCGAGCGCGATGAGGGCTGGACGCGTGCGATGCGCACCCAGCTGCAGGACGCCGAGGTCGAGCTGGCCTGCGCGCTGACGCAGCGCCAGATCAGCCTGCGCGAGTTGTGCCGGCTCAAGGTCGGCGACGTCATCCCGATCGACCTGCCGCAGACCGTGCAGCTGCAGGTCGAGCAGATGCCGCTGTTCTCCGGCGAGTTCGGCAGCCACAACGGCCGCAACGCGATCAAGGTCACCTCCGTCCACGCCGCCCGCTCCGTCCCCTCCCTTGCCAGCCTGACAACGCCATGAACGCACACGACTCCGCCCTTGCCGACCCGGCCCGCGCCTCGTTCGAGACGCTGACCGCCGATGCCTCCACCGGCGTCGACCTCAACCTCGACGTGATCCTCGACGTCTCGGTATCGCTGTCACTGGAGGTCGGCCGCACGCGCATCCCGATCCGCAACCTGCTGCAGCTCAACCAGGGTTCCGTGGTCGAGCTGGAGCGCGGCGCCGGCGAACCGCTCGACGTGTTCGTCAACGGCACGCTGATCGCGCAGGGCGAGGTGGTCGTGGTCAACGACCGCTTCGGGGTGCGCCTGACCGACGTGGTCAGCCCGGCCGAGCGGATCAAGCGGCTGCGATGAACCCCTCGCCGATCTCCAGCGACGTGTCGGTCGCGGCGCAGACCTGGCCGCTGGCCGCGACCAGCGGCGTGGCGCGGGTCGAACCGTTGCCGCCCGCATCGGAGGCCGCTGCGTCCGCAACGTCGGCGCCTGGCACCGCCGATACGCCGGCGGCGAGCATCAATGACGCGACCGTCGCAACCACCGGCGCTGCCGCGGCGCCGGTGCCCTCGCCCGCCACTACGCGCACCGCCGCCACCGCGTTCGCCGAAGGGCAGCCGGTCGCCACGACCACCACCGCCTCCACCACCGCCGCGCCGTCGTTCGGCGAGCCGCAGAGCGGCGCCGGCATGGTCGGCACCACGGTGGTCACGCTGCTGCTGGTGATCGGTTTCATCCTGTTGTTGGCCTGGCTCGCCAAGCGGGTCCCCGGCCTGGGCGGCGCCAGCAACCCGGCGCTCAAGGTCGTGGGCTCGCTGGCACTCGGCCCGCGCGAACGCGTGGTGGTCGTGGCCGTCGGCGAGACCCAGCTGCTGCTGGCTACCGGCCCCGGCGGCACGCGCACCCTGCACACCCTCGAGCAGCCGTTGCCGATGCCCGCCAACGGCCCGTCGCCGTTCGCCCAGGTGCTCGCGCAGCAGTTCGGAAAGAAGCCCGCATGAGCACGCCCCGACAGATCGTCGCCATCAAGGGCCGCCGCAGCGGCGCCGGCCTGGCGGCCCGCTTGATGCGCATCGGCGCCGTGCTGGCGATGGTGCTGGCGTTCGCCGGCTTCGTCGCACCGGCCGACGCGCAGACCGCCCCAGCGGCC
>NZ_JBJXHK010000135.1:0-3700 GCF_046638635.1 Lysobacter zhanggongensis | reverse complement strand
GTCGGCCGCGGCCTGCTCGGCCGTGCGCTCACGCGCCGCAAGTCGCTCGGATTCCGCACGCTCCGTGGCCGCCAGTTCGGCATCGCTGATCGGCACCTCCTTGCCCGGCAGCAGGGTGTAGAAGTCGTAGTCCGGCCCCTCGTCCGCAGCCGCGGGCTGGGCGTCGTCGGTCGCATCGGCCAGGCCATCGTCGGCACTGGAGGCCGGCGCCGGACGCGCGTCGGGGTTGGGCTGCGGCCGGAAGAAGCCGTCGCCGTCGGACTTCAGCACCCGCGGTGCGAGCAGCACCACCACAATCGTCAGGACGATGCCGAGCACCATCCACGCCCAGCCGGGCAGTCCGCCGTTGCCGGCGTTGCGTCGAGCCTGGGATTTGCCGCGTCGTGCTGCCACTTACATCACCTCGGGGGCGCTCACGCCCAGCAGATCAAGACCGTTCGCCAGCACCTGGCGGGTCGCCATCGCCAGCACCAGCCGCGCGTGCCGGGTGGCATCGTCGTCAACCAGGAACTGGTGGTCGTTGTAGTACGTCTGGAACGTCTGTGCCAGTTCGAGCAGGTATGCCGCCAGCTGGTGCGGCTCGAGGTCGCGGCCGGCCACCTCGACCACGTCCGGGTATCGCAGGATCGCGGTGACCAGCTCGTGCGCGGCGGCATCGTCCAGGTCCAGCGGCTGCGCGAGGCCGGCGTCGCGGTCGTAGCCCAGGCCGCGCTCGGCCAGCTGGCGCATCAGCCCGCACATGCGCGCATGGCTGACCTGCACGTAGTAGACCGGGTTGTCGAGCGACTGGCTGCGGGCCAGGTCGATGTCGAAGGTGAGCTGCGAGTCGGGCTTGCGGGCGATCAGGAACCAGCGGGTGGCGTCGCGGCCGGCCTCGTCGATCAGGTCGCGCAGCGTCAGGTAGCTGCCGGCGCGCTTGGACAGCTTCACTTCCTCGCCGCCGCGCATGACCGTCACCATCTGGTGCAGCACGTACTCCGGCCAGCCCTGCGGGATGCCGGCGTCCAGCGCCTGCAGCCCGGCGCGCACGCGTGCCAGCGAGCCGTGGTGGTCGGCACCCAGCTCGGTGATGGCGCGCTCGTAGCCGCGCTGCCACTTGCTCAGGTGGTAGGCCACGTCCGGCACGAAGTAGGTGTAGCTGCCGTCGGACTTGCGCATCACGCGGTCCTTGTCGTCACCGAAGTCGGTGCTGCGCAGCCACAGCGCGCCGCCCTCCTCGTAGGTGTGGCCGTGGGCGACGAGTTCGCGCACCGTCTCCTCGACCTTGCCATCGGTGTACAGCGAGGACTCCAGGAAGTAGACGTCGAAGCCGACCCCGAAGGCCTCCAGGTCGGCGTTCTGCTCGCGCCGCAGCCAGGCGACGGCAAAGCGCCGGATCGCGTCGATGTCGTCCGGGTCGCCGGCGGCGGTGACGTGCTGGCCGTCGACCTCGACGCTGGCGCCGTCCAGGTAGGCGCGGGCGACGTCCTTGATGTAGTCGCCGCGGTAGCCGTCTTCGGGCCAGCCGGCATCCTCCGGCGTGCGGCCGTGCGCGCGCTCCTGCACCGAGATCGCCAGGTTGTTTATCTGCGCGCCGGCGTCGTTGTAGTAGTACTCGCGGGCGACGTCCCAGCCGTTGGCGGCGAGCACGCGGCCGATACAGTCGCCGATGACGGCGGCGCGGCCGTGGCCGACGTGCAGCGGCCCGGTCGGGTTGGCCGACACGTACTCGACGCCGGCGCGGCGACCGCGTCCGGAGGCGTTGCGCCCGTAGGCCTCGGCCTGGGCGAACACGTCGCCCAGCTGGCGGCGCCAAGCCGACTCGGCCACGTGGAAGTTGATGAAGCCCGGTCCGGCGATCTCGACCCGGGCGATGTCGTCGTTGGCCGGCAGCGCGTCGACGATCGCCTGGGCCACCGCACGCGGATTGGACCGCGCCGGCTTGGCAAGCAGCATCGCGGCGTTGGTCGAGAAGTCGCCCTGTGCACGGCTCTTCGGCCGCTCGATGACGAAGTCGGGCAGTTCGAGGTCGGTCGGGACGGTGCCGTTCGCGCGCAGCGCGTCGACGGCCTGCGCGACCAGCGCGCGGATGGAGGCTTTCACGGGAATCCTGGGTGGTTCAGCGGAACCGGGCATTTTACCCCGCCACGGCGCGGGCTGCCGGGCGGTTCAGACCCACCCGCGCGCCGCCAGCGATACCGGTGGGCCGTCGGCGATCACGAAATGGTCCAGCAACCTCAGGTCGACCAGCGCCAGCGCCTGCTTGAGCCGTGCGGTCACCGCGCGGTCGGCGGCGCTGGGTTCGCGGTTTCCGCTTGGATGGTTGTGGCCGACGATCAGCGCGGCCGCGTTGTGCGCCAACGCCCGCCGCACCACCTCGCGCGGATGCACTTCGGTGCCGTCCAGGGTCCCGCGGAACAGCTCCTCGAACGCTATCGCGCGGTGTCGGTTGTCCAGGAACAACACCGCGAACACCTCGTGCGGCAGCCCGCGCAGCCGCTGCGAGAAATAGCGGCCGGCCGCCTGCGGGTCGCTGAGTGCGGCGCCGCGCTGGAGGTCGGCCGACAGGTGGCGCTGGCCGAGCTCGAGTGCCGCCGCCAGCGAGCATNGCGGCCGGCCGCCTGCGGGTCGCTGAGTGCGGCGCCGCGCTGGAGGTCGGCCGACAGGTGGCGCTGGCCGAGCTCGAGTGCCGCCGCCAGCGAGCATGAGCGCGCGGGCCCCAAACCGGGCAGCTTGGCCAGCGCGGCCGGTGGCAGGTCGAGCAGCCGCCGCAATGGGCCGTGCGCCTGCAGCAGCTCGCGCGCGGTGCCGACGGCGTCGCGACCGCGCAGTCCGGAGCCGAGGAAGATCGCCAGCAGCTCGGCATCCGACAATGCACCCGCGCCGCGCGAAAGCAGCTTCTCACGGGGGCGCTCGTCGGCCGGCCAGTCACGGATATGCATGGCCGTCAGGGTCGCCAATGCGGTGGTCGCCGGCCATCGGGCCGCTACACGGCTTCGGGTAAGCTGGGCGCCGCTTCGGCGGTAGGAATTTGCCCGCGTGGACCTGTTGCAAGACCAGAAGATCCTGCTGTGCGTGTGCGGCGGCGTCGCCGCCTACAAGGCCGCCGCGCTGGTGCGCCGGCTGGCCGATGCGGGCGCGGTGGTGCAGGTGGCGATGACCGCCAACGCCGAGCGGTTCGTCACCGCCACCACCTTCCAGGCGCTGTCGGGCCGCCCGGTGCGGACCTCGCTGTGGGATGCCGCGGCCGAAGCGGCGATGGGCCATATCGAACTGGCCCGCTGGCCGGACCGCATCGTCATCGCGCCGGCCAGCGCCAACACCGTCGCGCGCCTGGCCCACGGGCTGGCCGACGACCTGGTCAGCACCCTGTGCCTGGCCACCGACGCACCGCTCGCGCTCGCCCCGGCGATGAACCGGCTGATGTGGGCCCACCCGGCAACCCAGGCCAATGTCGAGACCCTGCGCGCGCGCGGCGCGCTGCTGCTCGGGCCCGACTCGGGTGGACAGGCATGCGGCGAGGTCGGCGAGGGCCGGATGATGGAGCCCGAGGCGATCGTCGCCGCGCTGGCGCGGGCATCGGCTTGAACACCGACGGGCTTGCCGGGCGCCGGGTCGTGGTCAGCGCCGGCCCGACCTTCGAGGACCTCGACCCGGTCCGGTTCCTCGGCAACCGCAGCAGCGGCAAGATGGGGTTCGCGATCGCGGCCGCGGCCGCCGC
>NZ_JBJXHK010000134.1:0-3741 GCF_046638635.1 Lysobacter zhanggongensis | reverse complement strand
GCACCCGCGACCCGGTCGGCGAAACCGGCCGGCGCCATCGCGTCGGCCCGGCCGCGCAACACGTCGCCAGCGAGCTGCCAGCGACCACAGGCCTCGCGCCACTCGTGGTCGTGCTCCAGGCGCTTCAACGCGAACCGCGCGGCATCGTCCCGCAGTTCACCGTCGAACAGCGCACTGAGCGATTCGCGGCCGTTGTCGTGATGGGGATGGTTGGACATCAAGGGCTCCGTTACCGGGTGTTGTCCCCGGGCTGGTCGGCTTCGCCTTCCAGCAGGGGACGCAATTCGTTGTCGATCGCCTCGCGTGCCCGGAAGATCCGGGAGCGCACGGTGCCGATCGGGCACGCCATCCGTTGCGCGATCTCCTCGTAGCTCAACCCCTCGGCTTCGCGCATGGTGATCGCCTCGCGCAGCTCCTCGGGCAGCCCTTCGACCACGCGCATCACCGTTTGTTCCACCTGGTGGCGCATGAGTTCCCGCTCGGGGGTGTCGTTGTCGCGCAGCCGCGTGGCCGTGTCGAACTGTTCGGCGTCGCCGACTTCGATGTCGTCGGTCGGCGGGCGGCGGTTCTGCGCAACGAGATGGTTCTTGGCGGTGTTCACGGCGATCCGGTGCAGCCACGTATAGAACTGGGCGTCGCCGCGGAAGTTCGGCAGCGCCCGGTAGGCGCGCACGAAGGTGTCCTGGGCCACGTCCTGGCATTCGCTCCAGTCAGCCACGTAGCGACCGATCAACCCGATGATGCGATGCTGGTACTTGCGTACCAGTGCATCGAACGCGGTGCTGTCGCCTCGCTGCGCACGCCTGACCAGTGCTTGGTCCAACTCCTGGTCCAACCTGTTATCGGCCATTTCGCGCGCCGGCACTCCTGTCAGCTCGGCCACGGCCGAACAATGGGACAACCCTGTCGGGGAAAAGTTCACGCTGCAAGGATTGGGGCGCCGGCGACTGCCCGCAACCGCCAGGGGTCACGCCGCCGCGGGGGGCGTGGAAGGCGTTGGCGTCACGCCATTTGACGCCTGTCTAACAACCTCGGGATGATAGCGGCTTGACCCATACCTGAACGGATGGTGCCGCATGGCCTCCCCCGACACCGCCCTGCCGACCCTCGACGGCCTTCGATTGACCCACTGGCGCGCCCAGGCCCGTCCCGACGGCGTCATGGTGGTCGCACTGGACCGCGCGGGCGAATCCGTCAACGCACTGTCGCAGGACGTGCTGATCGAACTCGACAGCGTGCTCGAGCGCCTGGCGATCGACCCGCCCAAGGGCGTCGTGTTCTGCTCGGCGAAGAACAGCGGCTTCATCGCCGGGGCAGACATCAAGGAATTCCAGGGCTTCGACGCCACCGGCAATGTCGGTGGCGCGCTGCAGCGGGGGCAGCAGGTGTTCCAGCGCCTGGCCGAGCTGCCCTGCCCCACGGTCGCCGCGATCCACGGGTTCTGCATGGGCGGCGGCACCGAGCTGGCGCTGGCCTGCGACTATCGCGTCGCCAGCAAGGACGGCTCGACCCGTATCGGCCTGCCGGAAGTGAAGCTGGGCATCTATCCGGGTTGGGGCGGCAGCGTCCGCCTGCCGCGCCTGGTCGGCGCCCCCGCGGCGCTCGACATGATGCTGACCGGCCGCACGCTGTCGGCGAATGCCGCGCGTGCAAACGGGCTGGTCGACAAAGTGGTCGACAAGGCGGTGCTGGTCGACAGCGCAGCGGCGCTCGCGCTCAAGGGGCGGCAGCGCCCGTTCAAGCAGCGCTTCATGGGTTGGGCGACCAACACCTGGCTGGCGCGGCAGGTGATCGCGCCGATGACGCTCAAGCAGGTGTCGCGCAAGGCCCGCAAGGAGCACTACCCGGCGCCGTACGCGCTCATCAACACGTGGAAGAACACCGGCGGTGGCACCGCACGCAAGCTGGCCGCCGAACGCAAGTCGGTTGCCAGGCTGGCGTCGACCCCGACCGCGCGCAACCTGATCCGTGTTTTCTTCCTGCAGGAGCGCCTCAAGGGCACTGCCGGGCGTGACCACGGCATCAGCCGCGTGCATGTCATCGGTGCGGGTGTGATGGGCGGTGACATCGCCGCGTGGTCGGCCTACAAGGGCTTCGAAGTAACGCTCAACGACCGTGAGCAGCGCTTCATCGACACCGCGATGAACCGCGCCGGTGAGTTGTTCGCGAAGAAGGTGAAGGACGAGGGCAAGCGCCCGGCGGTCGCGGCGCGGCTGAAGAGCGACCTGGCAGGCGAAGGCGCGGCGAGCGCGGACCTGGTGATCGAGGCGATCATCGAGCGCGCCGACGCCAAGCGCGACCTGTACGCGAGCGTCGAACCGCGGATGAAGCCCGATGCGCTGCTGACGAGCAACACCTCGTCGATCCCATTGACCGAGCTGCGCGAAGGCGTGCAGCGTCCGGGCCAGTTTGCCGGCCTGCACTACTTCAACCCGGTGGCGCTGATGCCGCTGGTGGAAATCGTCCGCCACGACGCCATGAGCGCCGACACCGAGGCGCGACTGGCGGCGTTCTGCAAGGCGATCGGCAAGTTGCCGGTGCCGGTCGCCGGCACCCCGGGGTTCCTGGTCAACCGGGTGCTGTTCCCGTACATGCTCGAAGCAGTGACCGCCCATTCGGAGGGCGTTCCCGGCAAGGCGATCGACCAGGCAGCGGTGAAGTTCGGCATGCCGATGGGCCCGATCGAACTGGTCGACACCGTCGGCCTGGATGTCGCCGCCGGCGTCGGCGCCGAACTGTCGCCCTTCCTCGGACTGCCGGTACCTGCGGCGCTGGCTGGCGGCGCCGAGCCCGGCAAGCGCGGCAAGAAGGACGGCCAGGGTCTTTACAAGTGGGAAGACGGCAAGGCGGTCAAGCCCGAACTGCCGGAAAACTACAAGGCGCCCGACGACCTGCAGGACCGGCTGGTGCTACCGCTGCTCAACGAGGCGGTCGCCTGCCTGCACGACGGCGTGGTGGCCGATGCCGACCTGTTGGATGCCGGCGTGATCTTCGGCACCGGATTCGCACCGTTCCGCGGCGGCCCGATCCAGTACATCCGCGAGACCGGCGCCGATGCGCTGCTCGAGCGCCTCAAGCAGTTGCAGGCCCGTCATGGCGACCGCTTCGCACCGCGCCCGGGCTGGGATTCGCCGAAGCTGCGCTGAGCCTGCTGGCGACGGCGCCCGCGCCGTCGGTCGTCATCCGCGGGATGACGCCATCACATCGTGTGGGTCGGCCGCTCTGAATTGAGCAGGCCGGCCAGCAGCGCCTCGATCTTTCCCTTGACCGACTCGCCCTCGGCGCCATCGCCGAACTGCACGCCGATGCCGGCCGGCCGGTTGCCCTGCGCGCCCGCCGGCGTCACCCAGACCACCTTGCCCGCCACCGGCAGGCGCTCGCTGGACTCGGGCAGGGTCAGCAGCAGGAACACCTCGTCGCCGAGGAAGTAGCGCTTGGGCGTCGGCACGAAGATGCCGCCGTGCTTGATATACGGCATGTAGGCGTTGTACAGCGACGCCTTGTCCTTCACTGCCAGCGACAGGATGCCCTGGCGGGCGCCACCTGCGTTCATGTGTCGATCCCCTGCCTCGTTGGTGCGTGTTTCGGTTCGGCCGCGCGCCAGGCCAGCAGCAGTTCGACGACCACCAGGTCGGCGCGCGCCGTCGTGCGCAGCAGGTCGCGTGCGCGGTTGGCGCGGTCGAACCAGGCCGCCAGACTGCGCGCGCGCAACGGGTCGGTCAAGCCGTTGGCGGCCGACTC
>NZ_JBJXHK010000133.1:0-3787 GCF_046638635.1 Lysobacter zhanggongensis | reverse complement strand
CCGGTGGACGCCGCCCAGCAGCGGCCGGGCCTGCGTCCACGCCGCGGCCACCGCGTCACGGTCGAGCACGCCGCGGAATACCAGCGCGTCGCCCTCGCGGGTGACCTGCGGCGCCGCCGACATCAGTTGGTGCCGGCCTGGAGCTTGCCGGCTTCCAGCTGCGCGGCGACCTCGGGGATCGACTGGCGCGACAGCGGGCCATCGAACTGGTTGCGGAAGGTCTGCACGAAGCTTACGCCCTCGACCATCACGTCGAAGACCTTCCACTCGCTGCCGGTCTTGCGCATCAGGTAGTCGACCGGGATCGGCTCGCCACCCTCGCGCAGGAACTCGCTGGAGACCTTGACCATCGAACCGCCGCGCAGCGGGGTCTCGGACTTCACCCGGACCTTGAGCTGGCTGTTGAAGTCCAACAGCGACGAGCCGTAACGCTGCATCAGGCTGTTGGCCAGCGCGTCGGCAAAGCGGCCGACCTCGGCGTCGGCGGCGCCGCGGCCGTGGCGGCCGAGCACCAGGCGGGCGGCGTAGGTGCGGTCGAACATCTTGTCGAACTCGCCGGCGATGAAGTCGCGCAGCGCGCCGCGGTCGTTGCGGAACTCGGCGCGGCGCGCTTCCAGCGTCGACAGGATGCGGGTCGAGTTGTCGAGCACCAGCTTGCTGGGCGACGCCGTGGCGGCAGAGGGCGCGGCCTGCGGCTGGGCGAACACCGTCGCGGGCGCGGCGGCCAGCAGCGCGGCGGAGACGAACAGGGCAATGAGGGTGCGCTTCATGGGTTTATTCCGTAGGGGAGTCGGTACCGCTTTCCTGCAGGTAGGCCGGGACCGCGTCGTCCGCGGTCTCCGCACCGTTCGCGGGATCGGACATATTGTCCGCCCCGCCGCTGAACATGTACTTGCCGACCATCTGGATCAGGTCGACCGAGGACTGGGTCAGGAAGATCGCGTCGCCGGCCTTGAGCGGCTCCGGGTCGCCGCCCGGCTGCAGGCCGACATAGCTTTCACCCAGCAGGCCGGAGGTCAGGATCGCGGCGCTGGTGTCGGCCGGCAGGTCCGAATAGCGATCGTCGATCGCCAGGGTGACCACCGAATCGAGCTTGACCGGGTCCAGCGCGATGTCGGAGACGCGGCCGATCGCGACGCCACCGACCTTCACCGGCGCGTTCTCGCGCAGCGGGCCGAGGTTGGTGAAGCGCGCGGTGATCTCGTAGTGGCTGCCGCCGAAGCCGAACTTGCCGTTAGTGGAGGCGATCGCCAGCACCAGCAGCGAGGCGAGCGCGAGCAGCAGGAAGGCGCCGACGGCGAATTCGATACGTGGGGCGCGTGAGGACATGGCGGGTTACCTGAAAAGAAGGGCGGACATGACGAAATTGAACATCAGCACCAGCAGCGAGGCGTTGACCACCGCCTTGGTGGTCGCCACCGAGGTGCCCTCGATGGTCGGTTCGGCGTGGAAGCCGACGTAGGCCGCGACCAGCGCCGCGACCGCGCCGAACACGGCCGACTTGACCAGCGCCATGCCGAAGTCGTCGACGAAATCGACGCTGTCGCGCAGCACCTGCCAGAACACGCCGGCGTCGATGCCGATCACGTGGACCGCCTCGAAATAGCTCGCCGACAAGGCCAGGCTGCAGAAGAAGCCGGTCAGCAGTGGCACGCACAGCACCGCCGCCCAGAACCGCGGGGCGACCGCCTTGCCGACCGGGTCGATGGCCATCAGGCCGAGCGCGGTGATCTGGTCGGTGGCGCGCATCAGGCCGAGCTCGGCGGCGATCGAGCTGCCGGCCCGACCGATGAACAGCAGCGCGGTCAGCACCGGCGCCAGCTCGCGGTACAGGCCCAGGCCGACCAGCGCGCTGATCTGGCTGGACGCGCCGTAGGTGTCGAGCGCGCGGTAGCCCAACAGCGTAATCGACAGGCCGACGAAGGCCCCGCCGACGGCGATGATCGGCAGCGAGCGCGCGCCGATCTTGTAGATCTCGCGGACGAATTCGCGGAAGAGGTCGGCGCCCGGCCGCGAAGCACGGATCACCGACAGGGTGAACAGGCCGGCTCGGCCGACCGAACGTGTAGCGGCGACAAAGGGCATCAGGCGGCTTCCATCGGGGATGGCGTGGCACCGCGGGGCGCGGCGTCGAAGGGGATCGGCCCGTCGGGCTGGCCGTCCAGGAACTGCCGCACCAGCGGATCGGTGCTGGCCTGCAGCGCGTCGGGCGTGCCGGAGAACACGATGCCGCCGTTGGCGATCACGATCGCGTGGTCGGCCACCGGAAGCGTCTCGTGGACGTGGTGGGTCACCACGATGCTGGTCAGGCCAAGGCTGTCGTTGAGGCGGCGTACCAGCTCCATCACCACGCCCGAGGCGATCGGGTCCAGCCCGGTCAGCGGTTCGTCGTAGATCATCAGCGGCGGGTCCAGCGCCAGCGCACGTGCCAGTGCGACCCGGCGTGCCATGCCGCCCGACAGCTCCCGCGGAAACGCGTCGGCTGCGGCGCGCAGGCCGACCGCGTGGAGCTTCATGCGCACCAGCCGGTCGATCACCGGCTTCGGCAGGCGGGTGTGGGTGCGCAGCGGCAGGGCGACGTTCTCGGCGGCGGTCAGGTCGGTCAGCAGGCCGTTGCCCTGCAACAGCACGCCGATGCCCTTTCGCAGCTCCAGCAGCGCGCGNGCGTGGAGCTTCATGCGCACCAGCCGGTCGATCACCGGCTTCGGCAGGCGGGTGTGGGTGCGCAGCGGCAGGGCGACGTTCTCGGCGGCGGTCAGGTCGGTCAGCAGGCCGTTGCCCTGCAACAGCACGCCGATGCCCTTTCGCAGCTCCAGCAGCGCGCGCATGTTGCGCGGCACCGGGCGCCCCAGCACTTCGACCGTGCCGGCCGCGGGCTCCAGCTCGCCGGTCAGCGCCGCCAGCAGCGTCGACTTGCCGCTGCCGGAGGGGCCTAGCACCGCGACCACCTGCCCGCGCGGCACCGCCAGGTCGATGTCGCGCAACACCGTGCGGCCGCCGCGGTCGAGGCGGAGGCCGGCAATGCGGACGATGGGGGCGGATTCGGACATCGATACTCCGGTGGACACGGCGGTGGCCGGCACGGGACGGGCCACGGGAAAGGCACGGGAACCGCGCAGGATCGCGCCGTACGGCTGAACGCCAGCGCACCATTGTCGCAGGTGCCGGCGAGGCGCCCCACTCCCGCCCACCCGGCCGGGTCTCGGCGGGTGCGACGGTGCTGCGGCAAGATGGCCGCATGCCCGCCGCGCCCGATTTCCGCCTGTATCACTCCAATTCGCTGGATGTCCTCGCCGGGCTGCTCGCGCAGGAGCTCCGCGCGCCGGCACCGGGCCAGTCGCTGCTGACCCCGGACATCGTGCTGATCCCGCAGGTGGCGATGCGGCGCTGGCTGCAGGCCGGGCTGGCCCGGGTGCACGGGATCGCCGCCAACCTGGAGTTCCTGACCCCGGGCGAGCTGGTGCGCCGCGCGCTGGATGCCAACGTCGACGGCGCCGGCGAGGACCTGGATGCCGATGCCTTGCGCTGGCGGTTGCTGGCCGCGCTCGGTGACCCGGCGCTGATGCGTGCACCGGCGATGGCGGGGCTGCGGCGCTACCTCGCCGAAGGCGACGCGCTGAAGGCCTGGGGCCTGGCCGGTGAACTGGCCGCGGTGTTCGAGAAGTACCAGGCCTGGCGCCGCGACTGGCTGCTGGAATGGGAGGACGGCGGCGCCCCGCGCGACCCGCAGGCGATGCTGTGGCGCCACGTCGGCGCCGGCCGCCGCCACCGCGCCCGGCGCATCGAC
>NZ_JBJXHK010000132.1:0-3881 GCF_046638635.1 Lysobacter zhanggongensis | reverse complement strand
CGAGAACTACCCCAATGATTGTCTCAACTACGTGCGGGTTTCCTACGTTGCTCATCCACAGGGCGAACACCGCAAGGCCAGCAACTAGTCCTATGAGCTTCGTCATACTTGCAATGGCCCCTAACGCCTGAGTTAAGCCGACTTGCGTAGTGGAGCCAAAGCCATGGCAAGCTTTTTATGCCATGGCTTTGGCGTAACGAAGCAAGTTCGGCTTGAACGAATTGTTAGGCCGCGCCGTTTCTCGTCGTCTATTAGGGAAGCGGCGTACCGATTGGCCCATCTGGGGAGAAGTCATCAGGTTCAACTGAATCATCTCCGAGGGTCTCCAAAGTTCTACTAGTTATCTCCGTCTGAACTTTTAGCAGGAGGTCCTTGGCTGAAGCAAGCTCAGGCGGCTCCAAATGATGCCGGCCCTCAAGTTGATCTATCCACGCCTCGATTCTTCGCTCTTCCGCAACCAGCTGGGCAAAAGTGGCGCTCTTGATTTTAATCACCATGATCAATCACCCGGTCCGCCAAGCGGCCTAACACCTGAGTTAAGCCGTGCCGCGAAGCGGCATCGGCTTGAACGAACTGTTAGGCCGCGTACCGGTCGACTCTGGGCAGCGATACCTAACGACCTCTTTGCCTGGGATGCTGACTGTGTCAGTTAGCATGCGCCCGTCCGGCGAAATCTCGAACTTCATCGCACTAAGCCATGTTTCGCCCTCCCCTGATAGCTCAGCGATCAACGCAATCTCATCCCCGCGCACAACAGCAGCTCGGATTGGGCCGACACTTTCCCAGAAGGAAATGCGGTGTGGGCTTACGCGTAGCACAAGGTCATCTGCGCCAGAGCCGCAGGACGCCGGATCTCCAGCCCAATTGCCCACGAACCTGGCCGGCACACTGGCGCCACCTTGTGGGGAGAGCGACATTGCCAAGGCTAGCGCAAGAACAATGGCCTGCATGATCTCTCCTCAGCGGCCTAACACCTAAGTTAAGCCGAGACGCGTAGTGGAGCAAAGCACATGGCAAGCTGTACCTGCCATGTGCTTTGCGTAACGAAGCGGCTTCGGCTTGAACGCATTGTTAGGCCCCGCGACCTAAGGCCCATATGCAACCTCCTGAAATTCGTGCGCCGTCAATAGCGCTACGTATTGCTTGCCGGAAGCATTACGCGTGATGCGCCCGGTGAAGCTGCCGCGAGCAGATCGCCAAGTCAGATGCGGCGCCAGCGACCTCAATTGATTGATAAAGCGCTCGACGCTCTCGTCTGCGCCATCCTCCGCGTGGCCGACCCGCAGGCCTGTGTTTGGGCACGCAGGATCCTTTAGCGTGATGCCGTGATGGAAGTCCGTTGAGGCTACGGCCTGGAATGAAGCTACTGTACTCAGTGGCGCTGACGCCGCAAGGAGATCGCAAAGGCTAATTACCGGCGCCATTGAAGTAGCCGGGCGAATACTCTGAGTAGCGCAGCCTGGAAGCGCCATGGTAATCAGCGCTGTAGCCAGAAGCTTGAGTCCTTGCATGGGAATACCGCGGAGCATCATAAGGGCCTAACGCCTGAGTTAAGCCGACCTGCGTAGCGGAGCCGACAACATGGCAAGCTTTTTCTGCCGTGTTGTTGGTGGAGCGAAGCAGGTTCGGCTTGAACGAATTGTTAGGGCGCTGTCCCGCGCCCACGCATGTTTGAAACAGCCACAAGTTCCGTGACTGTCAGGACTCGCTTGCACCTGCCAAGGTTACCGAATTTCCCCTCGGGTCCAAGCTTGCCACGAATAACGACTTGTCAGGTGCCCCAAGGCCCAGTGCTATGAGTTGCCGGAAGTTCCGCCTCGGACACGTCGCCTTCCAGACACCAGGTCTCACTACTTCCGTCGGGAGTGAAAATTGCGTTCTCGAAGTTATAGAAGTACTCACCACTGTAGGTTGAGTCAGACGAGCACCCGCTAAAGGCCAAAGTGAGGGCAACCACCAACAAGCGGATCTTCATGACTGCGCCCTAACACCAGAATTAAGCCGACCCGCGAAGCGGGTTCGGCTTGAATGAATTGTTAGGCCGCGCGCTAGCCGCCGAAGCCAGGGGCTCCAGCATAGCGCTTGTTGAACGCAAGCCATGTTTCATACCAGAACCGCTTTGATATCTCTGGCCGACAAAGCAGCTCGCGCGATTCGCCGTTGACGATGTATGCAGCGCCGTTCGCGACCTCAACGGCAACGCGGGCGCGGTATGCGTCGTTACGCACAGACGTCTCATAGTCCTTCTCGCGCTGTTCGTTGACTGACGGCATAGCTATTCCCGCGGCCTAACACCAGAATTAAGCCGCGCTGCGAAGCAGCGTCGGCTTGAATGAATCGTTAGGCCGCAACCAGACGCCCTAACGCGTGACGCAACTCCAACTGCTCGTAGCCAGGAGCTGCTATTGAACCGTTATGCAACAGCACGGACACATTGAAGCCCTCCTCAACGTCCTCATAGTACAAAACCCTGCCGCCGGCCTTTGCTACTACAAAGACACCCTCCGTGACTCCCCGGCGTTCAACTGGAACACGGTATGGCTCGACCTTGAAGCGCTCAAAAAGGCGATGCTGGTCGGGCGAGCAGTCAGCTAGTTGCTCCGCCACGAGCGCAATGAGTTCTTGTAGGGTCACGGGCTGCCAAGTGTCCATTGCGGCCTAACACCTAAGTTAAGCCGAGCCGCGAAGCGGCTTCGGCTTGAACGCATTGTTAGGCATTGAGCCCGTGATGCACAAACTAAATGGCGCTGAGTAATGCACCTGACCTGCCAGGTCCTCAAACTGAACGCGGTAGCGCAGCTCACCCGAGATTGGAATGCGCTCTGGCAGATAGAGTAGAAAGTGCGTCTCATCATCGGGCCCAACAGAGACAGTTGCCAAGGGTAGCGGTCCATGCCCAGCCGGGCGTTGGTAGGTTTTTGCTGGATCAGATCTGCCGCTGAGCACCGCGTAGTAGGGCCAGCCCATCCGGAACGGTGGGCCCGACTCGCTCTGAGCCTTGATACGAAGCTTTCCGGGTCCGGCGTTGCGGACTGTGAGCAACAAGGACTTGTCTTGGGCAAAGCGCGCACAGCTCTCGGCAGAGGAGCTGACGAGCGAAGTGACAGACGAGGTCTCAGCTGGGGCATGTGCGCAGCCAGCCACTAGAGTCATCAGTAGCAGCGAACTTGACCTCATATGCCTAACGCCTGAGTTAAGCCGACTTGCGTAGTGGAGCCAAACACATGGCAAGCTCTTTCTGCCATGTGTTTGGGGTAGCGGAGCAAGTTCGGCTTGAACGAATTGTTAGGCCGCTGACCCGCGATGCTGACCTACCGGAACGACGATAACACCGCAACAAGCACGGCACCGACAATTGCTAGCACCATGGCCCAGCGAAGGGCATTGGCGGACAGGATGCCAAAGAACCGCATGTGCTGCGCCGAGAACGAGTGACCACAGCCAGGGCAGTGAACCTTGGTAGAGACGCCGGGAGCAGTAATAGCCCCGAGGAACAGCGGAACGCCACCCCAGACGAGAGCGTCACGGGCCTCGAACCTAGCAGAGCACTTTGGGCAGGATTCTAGATTGCTCATCTGCGGCCTAACACCTGAGTTAAGCCGAACTGCGTAGTGGAGCCTAAGGCATGGAAAGCTTTTCCTGCCATGCCTTAGGCGTAACGAAGCAGTTTCGGCTCGAACGAATTGTTAGGCTTCACCGATTCGATGATACCGGCTTGCCCCAACGTTGATGAGGTGCACTGCAATAAATACGAGCGAGACACCTACAAGAAGGCCGCATGCGTACCAACCAGCTCTAGGCCAAAAATCTTGCCGCCCGGGCTGATCGCCAACGACCAGAACACCGATGAGAATTACGGACATTAGAGCGCACACGAGGAT
>NZ_JBJXHK010000131.1:0-3917 GCF_046638635.1 Lysobacter zhanggongensis | reverse complement strand
GGGTGGGGACGCCACCACCCCGCTGCCCGGTTGGCGGGCGCTGTTTGCGGGCTGGCGCGCGGCCCGTGGCTGACGCCCTGCGACGCAGCGTTCCAGCGGCCAGGGCAGGGTGCAGGGACGCGGCCGGTAGAATGGCCGCGTTGCAAACCCGCTTTCGCGCCCCCACCCCGGTCCAGTGAACACTCCCACCATCACGCCCCGCCGCCTGCCCGACGTCGCCCACGACGCCGCCGCGCTGGCCCGTCCGCTGGACTGGGTCGGTATGTCCAACATCGCGCTGCCGCTGCGTGTCGCTGGCCACGCCGGCGGCGAGGCGATCCAGGTCGCCGCGTCGGTGGACGTGTCGGTCGACCTGCTCGACCCCGACGCACGCGGCATCCACATGTCGCGGCTCTACCTGGAGCTGCAGCACGCCTTCGCCACCGAGGTGGTCACACCGGCCGGCCTTCGCCGCGTCCTGCAGACCCTGGTCGACACCCAGTCGGGGCTGTCCGGCGCGGCACGGCTGGTGCTGCGCTATGACCAGATGCTGCTGCGTCCCGCCCTGGCCAGTGGCAACGCCGGCTGGAAGCGCTACCCGGTCGAGATCGATGCGAGCCTGATCGACGGCCACCTGAAGCTGGCGCTGCGTTTCGCCGTCGAATACTCGAGCACCTGTCCGGCGTCGGCGGCGCTGTCGCGCCAGCTCAATGCCGATCGTTTCGCCGAGGATTTCGCCGATGCCCGTCCGCTGGCGGGCGCCATCCATGACTGGCTGGCGTCGGAGCGTGGCCTGGCGGCAACGCCGCATGCCCAGCGCAGCCGCGCCGATGTACGGGTCGAGCTGCGCCCTGCGTTCGACGAGTTGCCGCTGACCGCGCTCATCGATGCACTGGAACAGGCGCTCGCGACCCCTGTGCAGACCGCGGTCAAGCGCGAGGACGAGCAGGCTTTCGCGCGGCTCAACGCCGCCAACCTGATGTTCTGCGAGGACGCCGCACGCCGCGTCGCCGCGGTGCTGTCCAGCGACCGCCGCATCGAGCGCTTCGATGCCGACGTCGCGCATTTTGAAAGCCTGCATGCGCACGATGCCGTCGCGCGCGTGAGCGGAGCCGGCGCCCCAGCCTGATGTTTGTCGCCCGCCTGGGCGGCGCTTCCCGCCGGCGTAGGTGTGGCCCGATGGCCGGAATCGCGTGCCGATTGCGTAGCGCTTGCGCGCCGGTTGTTCGGGGTATGCTCGTTCGATCGTGCGGCCGGGATGGGTATGGGGACGCCCCTGCAACGGTGGATCTGGTTGATTTGTGGCTGCCTGGCGTTCGCCTCGTTGGCCGCGGCCGTGTGGCCGTCGCATGCCCGCAGCGCGGCGCCGCTGGCCACGTCCGGCCTGGAGCTGTCGCGGCTGGATGCGGACCCGGTTCCGCTCGAGGTGCTCGGGGGCGCGCTCGACCATCGGTTCGCCGTTGTCCCCGGCGGCGTCATCCGCGAAACCGGCCCGCGCGCAGGCTGGTGGCGACTCGTGTCCACGCATGCCGTCCCCGCGCAGCACCAGCCCTACATCGTGCTGGGGACGCCCGAATCGGCGCGCATTGAAGCCTGGTTGCCCGGCGCGTCGATGCCGGTAGTAGCCAGGACCGGTGGCGTCGATATCCCGTCCGGTTTCTCGTCGCGTGCCTCGGTGGTGCCACTCCGGGACGGCCTGCGTGCCGGGCATGCGGTGTACCTGCGCGTCGGCACGCTGGCCCCGGTCGCCATGCCTGTCGGCATCGAACCGTTGGCGCAACTGCACCACCGCGACCTCACCTACGTCGCGTGGCGCGCTGCCAGCCTGGTCGGATTCGTGCTGCTGATGATGCTTGCGCTGGGGTTCTGGCTGGGCATCGGTGAGCGGGGCTATGCGTATCTGTTGCTGACGCTTGCCGCCCAGCTCGCATTCTTCGCGACGCAGGGCGGCGAGATCCGGTTGCTCCCCGGCCTGTCGGGACTGCTCGGCGAGGATCCGCGCAGCCCCATTCTCACCGGCCTGCTGGCGAGCGGCGCGACGCTGGCCTTCCTCGCCCACGGGCTACGGTTGCGAGACCGCAACCCGATGCTGTGGCGCATCGTGGCCGGATGCCTCGGGGTACTGCTGCTGCTGGTCGTCGCGACGGTCGCGGGCGTCACCCGCGGCGTGCTGCCGTTCGGCCACGCCGCGACGCTGGCTNTGCGAGACCGCAACCCGATGCTGTGGCGCATCGTGGCCGGATGCCTCGGGGTACTGCTGCTGCTGGTCGTCGCGACGGTCGCGGGCGTCACCCGCGGCGTGCTGCCGTTCGGCCACGCCGCGACGCTGGCTGCCACCGCGGCGCTGCTCGTCGCCTGTGTCCGCGGCACGATTCGCCGCGAGCGTGCCGCCGGGTTCCTGCTGATGGCCTGGTTGCCGGTGCTCGCGCTATTGGTGGCCGGCCGTGTGGCGGAACTCGGACTATGGGTGGCACCGGCGTGGCTGGGCTATGCGCTGCCCGCCGCCCTCTTACTCGCCGGGACGGTGACCATGATCGGATTGACCGACGCATTGCAGAAAGTGCGCCGTGACCGCGACCGCGTGAGCCGGCTGGCGACGTTCGACACACTCACCGGCGCACTGTCCCGCCCGGCGATGCAGGAGCGCCTGTCGGCCGCGGTGACCGAAGCGCATCGCAATGGCACGCCGCTGTCGGTGGTGTTCTTCGATGTCGACCGTTTCAAACGGGTCAACGACGACCACGGCCACCGGGTCGGCGACAACTTCCTGAAGTTCATCGCGTTGCGGACCCGCAACCGCCTGCGGACCTACGACCTGATGGGGCGCTGGGGTGGCGACGAAATGGTGGTGATGTTGCCCGACACCCGGCTCAACGAGGCCCTCGGTGTCGCCGAGAACCTGCGCTCGGCGGTGAACTGCCGCCCGCTGTCGATCGATGACCGGCTTTTCGAGGCGAGCCTGAGCCTGGGCGTGGCCGAGCTCGCTGCAGGCGAATCGGCCGAGCACCTGATCGAGCGTGCGGATTCGGCCCTGTACGCCAGCAAGACCGCGGGCCGGGACCGGGTGACCGGCCACGACCCGCGTATCACCGGCAGCCACCCGCGGTTCGTCGCGACTTCCGGCCAGACCTGATCGCTACTGTCGTTCGAGCACCAGCAGCGGATCGACGCGCACGTCGAACCAGTTCATGCCCCAGTGCAGGTGCGGTCCTGTAGCGCGCCCGGTGGCACCGACGGCGCCGATGACCTGGCCCTGTTCGACCACGTCGCCCACGCGGACGTCCATGCGCGACAGATGCAGGAAGTTGGAGCTCACCCCGTGGCCGTGGTCGAGCAGGATCGTCCCGCCCGTGAGGTACAGGTCATCGGCAAAGGTGACCACGCCCGAGGCCGGCGCCTTCACCGGGGTGCCGTTCGGCGCGGCGATGTCCATGCCCGAGTGGGCCGCGCCGGGGGTGCCGTTGTAGATGCGCTGGTTGCCGAAGCGGCCGCTGATGCGACCCTCGACCGGGCGGACGAAATGCTGGGCGAACCCGGTGCGGGCATCGTCGCGGGTGCGCGCGGCGCTGACCGCCGCCTGCTCGCGTGCGATGCGTGCGGCGATCGCCGGTGGTGGCTTCACGGTCTTGCCGGGAACACCGTTGACGCGTTCGATCGGCCAGTCGCGTGGAGTGACCTCGATTTCAATTGTGCGCGCCCGTCCGTCACGGCCGGTTACCTCCACGTGCACCGGCCCCGACTGGTCGCGCGCCACGCCGAAGGCGACGCTGCCGTAGCCCGTCACGCGCAGGTCACGCCCGCCATGGCGGACCCGGCTGGCCGCGGGGACCTTGCCGATCACCAGCGCACCCTGCTGCACGGACGCCGGGAACACCACCCGGGCGTCGTCCACGACCGGCGTTGCCGGTGCCGCCACCTGCGCCTCCTGCGGTGCGGGC
>NZ_JBJXHK010000130.1:0-3951 GCF_046638635.1 Lysobacter zhanggongensis | reverse complement strand
CGGCAGCAGCGCCGCGGTGCCGGGGGCACCATCGAAGCCGTGCGCGTCCAGCCACGCGCCCACCGGTGCCGGCTGGCCCGCACGCCAGTCGGCAAGGCCGGCGCGGTCCACCACGTGCAGCGGCAGGGGGGTGGCATCGGCAGAGGGCGCGGCAAATCCGGCGGGCAGGTTCATGCGGACATCGACTCCGGGTGGCGGGCCGCGTCGAGCCAGTCGGCCAACGCGGTCAGGGTGGTGAATTCAAGGTCGGGGGGCGGCATGCGGCGTGGCCACGTTGCCCCCTCGCGGTTGATCCAGGCGGTGCGCAGGCCGGCGCGTTGCGCACCTTCGATATCGGTGCGAACGTCGTCGCCGACATGCAGCACCACGCCGGGGTCGTGGCCCAGCCGCGCGCAGGCGGCGTGGAAGATGCCCGGATCGGGCTTGCCCGCGCCGTGATCGCCGGCGCCCAGCTGGAAGCGGAACAGGTGCATCAGGCCGATCGTGCGCAGGCAGGCATTGCCGTTGCTGAGCGCCGCCAGCGGCAGCCGTGCGGCCATGCGCTCGAGCGAGGGCACGCTGTCGTCGTAGTGTTCCACCTCGCAGCGAGCGGCGAAGTAGGCGTCGTAGGCGGACGAACCCAGCGCGACATCCTCACCGGCCTCGGCGAGCATCCGCTCGATCATCCAGCGCCGCTGCGCGGTCNGTCGTCGTAGTGTTCCACCTCGCAGCGAGCGGCGAAGTAGGCGTCGTAGGCGGACGAACCCAGCGCGACATCCTCACCGGCCTCGGCGAGCATCCGCTCGATCATCCAGCGCCGCTGCGCGGTCATGTCGTGGGCGCGGTGCGGACGCTCGAGGTCGCACTGCTGCCGCAGCCTGCGCCGCGCCGCCAGCGGCCAGCGCGCGGCCGCCCGCGGGGCATGGCGCTGCAGCCAGGCGTCCAGCGCGTCCTCGGCCCGGTCGATGGCCGGTGCGATGGGCCACACGGTGTCGTCCAGGTCGAGCGTTATCGCGCGTACGGGGAAAAAGTGCACCGCGCCATTCTACGCCGGCGGGCCGTGGCGGTTGGCCATGCCAGGCGCTACTCGAACAGCCGCGCCCAACCCTCCATGCCCTCGATCCGGTCGAACACGATCTTCAGGCAGACCAGCAGCGGCACCGCCAGCAGCAGGCCGATGATTCCCCACAGCCACCCGAACAGCATCAGCGCCAGGATCAGTACCAGCGGCGACAGCCGCATCTGCCGCCCGAGCACGATGGGCGTGATCATCTGGCCTTCGAGGGTGTGCAGGCCGAGGTAGATGCCGGCGGGCAGCAGCGACTCCCACGGATCGTCGAAGGCGACGAAGCCCATCAGCAGCATGATGATGATGCCGATCATCGGGCCCACGTACGGCGCGTAGTTCAGCACCGCCGCCATCGTGCCCCACAGCAGCGCCTCGGCCAGCGGCACGTCGAGCAGGAACAGGATCCCCGCCAGCGCCATGCCGACGGTGAAGTTGATGAAGGTGATGGTCAGCACGTAGCGCGAGATCTCGCGTTCGATCGAATGCAGGATGTCCACCGTCACCCGTTTCTGCTGGCGGGTCGGCAGCAGTGATAACGCGTTGCGCTGCAGGTTCTCGCCGTAAACCATGAAGAAGAACGTCAGCAGGATCACCGCCAGCACCGCGGCGAGCATGCGCGGGGTGGCGGTGAGCTTCTTCAACGGTTCGTTGACCTCGGTGCGCACCACCTGCACCGGTTCCGCCTGGTCGCCATCGGCCGCGCGCGCGATGTCGGCCGCCGCTTCGTTGGCCGCCTGCATCGGCTTGGTCATCTCGCGCAAGCGCGGCGCGAATTCGCGCAGTTCGCGCGGTACCTGGCGCGCCCATTCGGCGGCCGGTTCGATGAGCTGGTTGGCCAGCACCGCAGTGCCCGCCAGCCCGCCCAGAAGCACCAGCAGCGCACCTAGCGCCCGCGGGATGAAGAGGCGCTGCAGGGCGCGGATGATCGGATTGCCGATCAGGGCGAAGAACACCGCCAGCAGGATCGGCAGGATCACCGCCTGCGCCGCCCACATCGTGTAGCCGACCGCCAGCACCACCAGCACGATGAGTGCAGAGGACGCCCGCGGGCGGAGCGGGGACAGCGGTGGATCGGCCTCCGGGTCGTCGTCGCGCGCCGGCGTGGCCGGGGCGGCGGCGGGCGTGTTCGCAGGTTCGGTCGCAGGTTTGGGTAAACCGGCGGGCGGATCGGGTGTCGGCGTGCTCACGGGTCCATCGCCTCGGCGTTGACCTGCCGGGCGGCCTCGGCCTCGCGCTGCAGGCGCGCGTGCGCGAGTTCCTCGCGGGCCGCCTCGCTGGCGACATCCTGGGCCGCGGATTTTGAGGTGGTACCGGGGGCGACCGTCTCGGCGGCCTGTTCCGACGCGTCGGCGGCGTGCTCGGCTTCGGTCGCGGCCTGCCGTGCGCTGGTGCCGGCGAACACGGTGCCCAACATCGACACGATCCGCACCACGCTGCCGCTGCGCGCGGCGCTGCGGATCGGTTCGGCGCGTCCGGCCAGGTACCCGCTGACGAGGCCGGCCAGGACGATGCGGCCGGGCGTCCACATCGCCTTCCAAGAGTCGCGCAGCTGGCGCACGTCGGCGCCGACGCGGCGCTCGTTCGCCTCCATGGCGTTCTCCGCCTGGGTGACCTTGGCGATGAGTTTGTCGAAGCTCATGGCACGCCGCTCCCCGGGTTGTGCGCGTGTGGGTGGTGCGTCCGCGTCGGCCGCTCAGGGCGGAGTGACGTCGATGCCCTGCTTGTCCTTGACCGGCTCCCCGCTACCGTCCTCGGGCGGGCGCCGGCGGGTGGCCTCGCGGGTCGATTCGGGCGAATCGGCGTCGGGGACGAAATCGGCCAGCTCGCCGATGCCCAGGCGGGCCAGCTGGCGGCGCGTGGCCTGCAGCCGGGTGTGGTCGAAGTAGCGCATCGCCAGCCACGAAGCCGCGCCGGCCATCACCAGGCTCAACGCGGCCGGCAGCAGCAGCGCGCCCAGCCACGGCATGCCCAGCCGCGCGCTGAGGAAGACCACGAGCGCACCCATCAGCAGCAGCCAGGCCGATGCGCCGGCGGCGATCGCCACCCCGCTGAGGGCCAGCGTGCGTCCAAGCGCGCTGCGGGCGAGCGAGACGTCGGCCACCACCAACGACCGGAAGGCCTTGGCGGTGTCGACCGATGCGCCGAGGCTGGCGCGCCCGGTGGCGCCGATCTGGCGCAGCGCCTCGAGCAGTTCCGCGGCGGGCTCCGGCGTGTCCGGATCCTGGCGCCCGTTGCCGGCGCCCGGTGCGTGCGCGCTGTCCCCGCGTTGCCGCACGGCGGTGCTTACCGCTCGCCGCGGCCGAGCTTGGAGATGATCCAGCCGGCGGCAAAGGCGGCGCCGAACGCTGCCAGCGGTCGCTCGCGGATCAGTTCGGCGGCGCTGTCGATCATGTCGCGGCCCTTGTCCATGAGCACGTCGGCCTGCTCGCGTGCAGCCAGGCTGGCCTGCTCGGCGGCGGTAAGGCCGGCCAGGGCGCTGTCGGACAGGTCGGCCTTCACGTGCGCCTTGCCCAGCCGCAGTTCGTCGCCCGCCGCACCGGCCGCGCCCTTGAGGGCATCGCCGGCATCGCGCGCGGCGCGCTTGAGGTGGTCGCCGGCTTCGCCGAGGCTGCCTTTGAGGGCGGCGCCGGGCTGTCCGTTGGAAGAGGTGGTCGAGGTCGCGTCGGTCGGGCTCATCTGGGAATCTCCTGGACGTGGGGTGACGCCGTCACTGCATCGGCAGGACTCCCTGCCGATTGCCCCGGACGACGTTCAGGATCAACTGTGCGGGAGGCTGTGTGAAGCCCGCGCGGAAGCCCGCCAGATCATCGAAACCGCCGGCGCTGGCGGCCACCACCACATCGCCCTCGCGCAGGCCGTTGCGGGCCGCACGGCTGCCGCGCGCGACCGACTCCACCAGCACC
>NZ_JBJXHK010000128.1:0-4349 GCF_046638635.1 Lysobacter zhanggongensis | reverse complement strand
CGCCGACCGCCAGCCGCACCGGCTCTCCGGCGGCCAGCAGCAGCGCGTCGCGCTGGCGCGCGCGCTGGCGCCGCAACCGCGGTTGGTGTTGCTGGACGAACCTTTCTCGAGCCTTGATCCCGATTTGCGCGAGCGCCTGGCGGTGCAGGTGCGCGAGGCGCTGAAGGCCGCCGGCATCGGCGCGCTGCTGGTGACGCACTCGCAGGTCGAGGCCTTCGCGATGGCCGACCGCATTGGCGTGATCGGCGATGGGCGGCTGCAGCAGTGGGCCAGCGGCTACGACCTCTACCACCGCCCGGCGAACCGTTTCATCGCCGGCTTCGTCGGAGAGGGCGTGCTGCTGCCGGCGACCGTCGTCGACGCGGACCACGTGCACACCGCCTTCGGCGTGCTCGCCGCCGACCACCGCCTGGGCGCGCCGACGGGTTCGCGGGTGGAAATGTTGCTGCGCCCGGACGACGTCATCCACGACGACGACGCGCCGCTGCAGGCACGAATCGTACGCCGGCATTTCCGCGGCGCCGACTTCCTCTACGCGCTGCAGCTCGAGGGGGGCGACCTGGTGGAGGCGCTGGTGCCATCCCACCACGACCATGCCATCGGCCAGCGGATCGGCATCCGGCTGGACCTGGAGCACGTCATCGTGTTCGAACACCCGCCGCAACCGGGCGGCGAAGTGCTGGCCGGTACCGGCGACTGACGCGCCCGCGGGCGCGCGGGTTCAGCGCGCCGCGTCCGCCGGAACCCTGACCCTGAACCACGCCGCGTACAGCGCAGGCAGGAAGAACAGCGTCAGCACCGTGGCGACCAGCAGGCCGCCCATGATCGCCACCGCCATCGGTCCGAAGAAGGCGCTGCGCGACAGCGGGATCATCGCCAGGATCGCCGCCAGCGCGGTCAGCACGATCGGCCTGAACCGCCGCACCGTGGCCTCCACGATCGCCTGCCACGGCTCGCGGCCGTCCTCGCGGTCCTGCTCGATCTGGTCGACCAGGATCACCGAGTTGCGCATGATCATGCCGGCCAGCGCAATCGTGCCGAGCATCGCCACGAAGCCGAACGGCACCCGGAACACCAGCAGGAACAGGGTCACGCCGATCAGCCCCAGCGGCGCGGTCAGCAGCACCATGATGCTGCGCGAAAAGCTGCGCAGCTGCAGCATCAGCAGGGTGAACACGACGAACAGGAACAGCGGCACGCCGGCGATGATGGAGTTCTGCCCGCGGGCGGAGTCCTCGACGCTGCCACCGATCTCGACCGAGTAGCCGAAAGGCAGTCCGGCGCGGATCGCGTCGAGCGTCGGCGAGATCTGCGCCATCACCGTCGCCGGCTGGGTGCCGTCGTAGATGTCGGCGCGCACGGTCATCGTCGGCTTGCGGTCGCGGTGCCAGATGATCCCCTCTTCGAAGCCGTACTCGATGGTTGCGACCTGGCCCAGCGGCACGCTCTGCCCGCTGGCGGTGGGGACCATCAGGCTGTCGAGCTCGTCGAGCTGCACGCGCTCGGCGTCGGCGCCGCGCAGCATCATGCCGATCAGCTCGTCGCCCTCGCGGAACGTGCTCACCTGGCTGCCCGACAGCGAACTGCCGAGCACCTGCGCCAGCTGCGCCGAGGTAATGCCCAGCGCGCGAGCGCGGTCCTGGTCGACCTGCAGCAGCACCACCTTGCCGGGCTCGTCCCAGTCGAGGTTCACGTTTGCCACGTGCGGGTTCTCGCGGATCTTCCCGCGCACGGCATAGGCAATCGCGCGTACCTGCTCGATGTGCTCGCCCGACACCCGGAACTGCACCGGGTAGCCGACCGGCGGGCCGTTCTCGAGGCGGGTCACGCGCAACTGCAGCTCGGGGAACTTCGGCACGACCTCCTCGATCATCCAGCTGCGCACCGCCTCGCGTGCCTCGAGACTCTCGGGCATCAGCACGAACTGGGCGAAGTTGGCGGCCGGCAGCTGCTGGTCGAGCGGCAGGTAGAACCGCGGCGACCCCGTGCCGACATAGGCGGTGTAGTTGACCAGGTCGCCGCGCGCGGCGAGCAACTCCTCAAGCCGCTCGACCTGGGTGGCGGTGGCCTTCAGCGAGCTGCCCTCGGCCAGCTCCATGTCGACCATCAGTTCGGGCCGAACCGAATCGGGGAAGAACTGCTGCGGAACGAACCGGAACATCAACACCGAGGCCACGAAACCGGCGACCGTCAGGCCGATCACCAGCCAGCGCCGCCGCACGCACCACACCAGCCAGCGGCGGAAACGCTGGTAGAAGCGCGTGCCGTACGGGTCGTGCAGGTGGCCGTCGTGCGGCATCGGCGCGATCACGTCGGCAAACGCCGGGAAGCGGTCTGCCCAGCGCTCGCGCTGCCCCTGCCAGCGCGCCGCCAACGAACCCGGCGTGGGCGGGGCCGCGTGGCCGCCAGCGTTCCTGTCAATACCAGGCAGCAGCTTGTCGCCCAGGTACGGGATGAACGCCACCGCGGCGATCCACGACACCAGCAGCGCGATCGTCACCACCTCGAACAGCGAGCGGGTGTACTCGCCCGTGCTCGAGGCCGCGGTCGCGATCGGCAGGAAGCCGGCCGCGGTGATCAGCGTGCCGGTCAGCATCGGGAACGCGGTGCTGTCCCACGCGAACGCCGCCGCGCGCAGGCGGTCGAAGCCCTGCTCCATCTTGATGGCCATCATCTCCACCGCGATGATCGCGTCGTCCACCAGAAGCCCGAGCGCGAGCACCAGTGCGCCAAGCGAGATCTTGTGCAGGCCGACCCCGAGCAGGTCCATGACGAAGAACGTCATCGCCAGCACCAGTGGGATCGACAGCGCGACCACCAGGCCGGTCCGCACGCCCAGCGACAGGAAGCTCACCAGCAGCACGATGACCACCGCCTCGGTCAGCACTTTGACGAACTCGCCGACCGATTCCTCCACCGCCGCCGGCTGGTCGGAGACCTTGTGCAGTTCCATCCCGGCCGGCAGGGTCGCCTGCAGTTCGGCGAAGCGCGCCTCCAGCGTCTCGCCCAGTTCCAGGATGTCGCCGCCCTGCTTCATCGACACGCCGATGCCGATCGCGTTGTCGCCCATGAAGCGCATGCCCGGGCCAGGCGGGTCGGCAAAACCGCGACCGACCTCGGCCACGTCGCCGAGCCGGAAGGTGCGGTCACCGACCCGGATCGGGAAATCCCGGATCTGCTCGACGCTGCGGAACTGTCCGCTGATGCGCACCGGCACGCGGTTGCCCGGCGTTTCGAAGAAACCAGCCGGCACCATCGCGTTCTGCTGCTCCAGCGCCTGCTGGACCGCCGAGGCGGGCACGCCCAGCGTCGCCAGCTTGGTATTGGAAAGCTCGATCCAGATCTTCTCGTCCTGGACGCCGAACAGTTCGATCTTGCCGACGTCGGGGACCGCCTGCAGCGCCAGTTGCACGCGCTCGGCGTAGTCCTTCATCACCGCGTAGTCGAAGCCTTCGCCGGTGAGCGCGTAGATGTTGCCGAAGGTGTCGCCGAACTCATCGTTGAAGAACGGCCCGACGATGTCGCGCGGCAGTTCGGGGCGCAGGTCGCCGACCTTCTTGCGCACCTGGTAGAACAGATCCGGGATCTCACCCGACCGCATCGAGTCGCGCGCGGCGAAGATCACCTGCGACTCGCCGGGGCGTGAGTACGAGCGGATGAACTCGTACTCGCCCGTTTCCATCAGCTTGCGCTCGATCCGGTCGGTCACCTGCCGGGCGACCTGCTCGGCGGTCGCGCCGGGCCACACGGTATGGATCACCATCACCTTGAAGGTGAAGGCGGGGTCCTCGCTCCGGCCGAGCTTGAGGTAGGAGAATGCGCCGGCGATCGCCAGCACCAGCATCGCGTAGACCACCAGGCTGCGGTGCCGCAGCGCCCACTCGGACAGGTTGAAGCGCATCGTCGCGGTTCCGCTCAGTCGACCGCGGCCGCGGACGGACCGCGCACGGGGCGGTTGTCACGGTCGACCGGTTGCACCTTCTGGCCTTCGCGCAGCAGGTGCCCGCCGGCGGCGACGACCCAGGCCTGGCGGTCCAGCCCGCCGGTGACCGGGACGCGCTCGTTGCCGTACGCGCCCACCTGCACCGGCTGCAGCTTGAGGGTGGAAGTCGCCGGGTCGACCACGAACACCGCCACCGCGTCCTCGCCGACGCGCTGTAGCGCCGACAACGGGACACTCAGGCCTTCGCGGTCGCCGTTGGTGTCCACGTGCACGCGGGCGCTCTGGCCGAGTTCGAGCGCCCCGGCCGGCGCTTCCACCACCGCGCGCGCGGCAAAGGTGCGCGAAGCCGGGTCGGCCATGGGCGCGATCTCCCGCACCCGGCCAGGCCAGCGCCGCTCGGGATCGG
>NZ_JBJXHK010000127.1:0-4397 GCF_046638635.1 Lysobacter zhanggongensis | reverse complement strand
CGCCGTCGCTGGCGGGCGCGCTGGCGGCGGTCGGTCGCGCGTTCGGTGGCGCGAACTACTCGACCGACCCGTGCCCCGAGGTCCGCCGCGACATCGACGATCTGTCGCTGCAGGGCGATTCCACCGCGCTGCGCGATGCACTCGCGTACGAGCAGCGCTTCTGCCGCTGAGGGTGGCTGGTCCGTCGGGCATCCCGCGTTGGAGTCTGGCATCGGCGGCTGCTGCGCCGCGATTGCGACAGCGAGGGAGCGGTATGGCGAAGAGAGAATGGCTACGGGCGGGGATGGCGCTGGTGCTGGTGCTACCGGCAATCGCCTTGGGTGGCGCACGCGAGGACGTCGACGCGGCGATCGCGCGGTTCGCCCAGGCGCAGAGTTTCCACGCGTCGATCAGCACCGCCGGTTCGCCGGCGAGCGAGACCGACTTCATCGCGCCGGACCGCTACCGCATGACCCTGCCCGACGGCCGGGTGCAGGTGGTGGTGGACGGCACCATGTACATGCGGGATGGCGATGCCGTGCAGCGCGTGCAGGTGCCACCGGAAGTGCTCGCGCGCTGGCGCCAGCGAACCGGGCTGTCCGGCCTGGGCGCCGGCATGCAGGCGACCGACCTGGGCGAAGACGTGCTCGACGGCGCGAGTGCGCGCAAGTACGCGATTACCCGGCCCGGCGAGGCCGCACCCGCCATGACGATATGGATCGGAACCACGGGCTATCCGCTGCAGGTCGAGGCCAACGGCATGGCGGAGGGCAAACCGGTCAGCACGACGATCCGCTACTCGCGCTTCAACGACCCGACCCTGGCGATCACCGCGCCCGAGTAAGGCAGCACGACCGGCAGCGTGTTGGGCGGGACCGCGGGCAATGTGCCGATTCCGCCGGTTCACCCCAGGGGTGCGCGACGTCGGTGGGCCCCCGACACCGTCTTGGCATACTGCCGCCGTCACCCGCTCCGCTTCCTGCGATATGTCCGCCCTGCTGGGACTGGCGCTGTTGGCCGGTCCGTTCACCACCCTGCCGCCGCCGGCGCATGTCGGCGACCCCGCGCTGGTTGCCCTGGGCAGCGACCCGGCGCGCCTGCGCCTGTTCTGCTGGTCGACCCGTTGCGGCGATGCCGAGTGGCGCCAGGCACTCGCGCCGGCCAGTGGGCTGTTCAATGGCGGCCGGCAGCGCCGACCGGCGCTGCCGGGCAGCGAACCGTGGATCGGGCTGCACGCTCCTGCCCGCCCGCGGACCAGCGCTGCCAGCTACGCCAACGACTGGCGCATCGGCGCGCGCTACGGGCTCCAGGCCATCGATAACGGCCCGACCCGGCTTGGTGTCCAGCTGGGCGCGGGCTACCGCCTGGCAACGCTGCGCGATGACGGGATCGCGCTGCCGGGTCCGGTGCTGCGTGGCTCGCTGGAGATCGCCCACGAACTCGGCGACCGTGCGCACTGGAACCAGCGCATCCAGTTCGAGACCGGCCACGGCATGACGTTCGTGAAGCAGTCACTCGGGCTGGACGTGGTGCTGTGGCCGTCGTGGACGCTGGAAAGCGACCTGCTGATCCGGCACGACGAATTCGGCCCCAGCGGCAGCGAGTCGGCGGAATCCTCGCTGCGGCTGCGGCGGCGCTTCTGACTCAGAGGCCCAGCAGTTCCCCGGCGCCCTGTTCGAGCAGCTGCGCGGCAACCTGCCGGCCAAGCGCGTCCGGCGCATCACCCTGCGCCCCGGCGCGCACCAGGCGCCCGTCCGCGGCCGAACCGACCAGCCCGTCCAGCCGCAGGCCAGTGCCATCGAGCGTCGCCAGCGCGGCGACCGGCACGTGGCAGCTGCCATGCAGCGCGCGGTTCATCGCGCGCTCGGCCTCGACGCAGCGCCGGGTTTCGGCGTGGTCGAGCGCGGCGAACAGCGCCGTCGTCGCCGGGTCGTTGTCGCGGCACTCCACCGCGACCGCCCCCTGTGCCGGCGCCGGCAACCAGTCGGGCGCGACCAGCCGGCGACGGATGCGCGCCTCGAACCCGAGCCGCTGCAGTCCGGCGCACGCCAGCACGATGGCGTCGTAGTCGCCGGCGTCGAGCTTGGCCAGCCGCGTATTGACGTTGCCGCGCAGGTCGCGCAACCGCAGGTCCGGGCGCAGCGCACGCAACTGGGCCTGCCGGCGCAGCGAGGAGGTTCCGACCACCGCCCCCTCGGGCAGCGCCTGGATGCCGTCGTGGGTGTTGCTGATGAAGGCGTCGGCGTAATCGGCGCGGGCGAGGATCGCCGGCAGCGCGAAACCCGGCTCGAGCTCCATCGGCACGTCCTTGAGCGAGTGCACCGCGCAGTCGGCGTCGCCACGCTGCATTGCCAGTTCCAGCTCCTTGAGGAACAGCCCCTTGCCTCCGATCGCGGCGAGCGAGCGGTCCAGGACCTCGTCGCCGCGGGTGCTCATCGGCACCAGTTCGACCTGCAGGCCGGGGTGGGCCGCGCGCAGGGCGGCGGCGACGTGTTCGCTCTGCCACAGGGCGAGCGGGCTCTTGCGGGTGGCGATGCGCAGTATCCGGGTCATCCGGCGATTATCGCAGGCCACCGCCCGCCGAACCCGACCAAGCCCCAACCCACGTAGGAGCGACGTAAGTCGCGACCCGCCGAACCCGGCCGGGGCGGCGACCGGGCTCATGCCACACCGGGGATCCGCTTGGGTGCTTCGACACCGGCGGGAGTGCGGTGCTCGGAAAATGACCTGCAGGTCGCGACTTACGTCGCTCCTACGGCAACGGGTTGCTCGAACGCGCGCGGCTACAGGTGCTTCAGGGTCTCGCGCAGGGCGGCGACGCAGCGACGGCTGACTTCCAGCGGCTGCTTGCCGTGGCGCAGCACGGCCTGGGTGTGGCCATCGGGTGCGCGCCGGAGTTCGACGATCTCGTGCCGGGCGACCAGGCAGTTGCGGTGGATCCGCACGAACCGGCCGCCGAATTCGTCCTCCAGCGACTTCAGCGATTCCTCGATCAGGTCCTCCCCGCGCGCGTGGTGGACGACCACGTACTTCTCTTCGGCCTGCAGGTAGTGCACGTCCTCCAGCGGGATCAGCCGCAGGCTGCCGCGCAGGCGCGCGCACAGGTGGCTGCGGACCGGCGCATCCCGGCTGGAGCGCTCGCGTCCGGCGGCGAAGGTGCGCACCCGCTCGATCGCCGCGGCAAGTCGCTCGGCCCGCACCGGCTTGACCAGGTAGTCGATCGCCTCGGCTTCGAACGCCGACAGCGCGTGGGCGTCGTACGCGGTGCAGAACACCACCGCCGGGCGCGGCTCGAACGCGGCCAGGTGGCGCGCGGCCTCGAGCCCGTCGATCCCGGGCATCGCGATGTCCAGCAGCACCAGGTCCGGTGCGTGCTCGGCGCAGGCATGCAGCGCCTGCTGGCCGTCGCCGGCCTCGGCCACCACCTCCACGCCGGCGGTCTCGCGCAACAGTCCGCGCAGGCGCTCGCGCGCCAGTGGTTCGTCGTCGGCGATGACCACCTTCATGGACTGTCCCCGTCTCGGCGCGGCAGCGGCACTGCCGCGATGCCGATCTTAGCGCCGTGGCCGGTGCCGGTCAGCCGGCGGTGAAACGCGCGGACAGCCAGTCGCCCAGGTCGCCGATCTGCTCCGCGCAGACCTGGTGGGCCATCGGATAGGCGTGCCAGTCCACCGTGAAGCCAAGCTGGCGCAGCAGTGCGGCGCTGCGCTCGCCGGCCTGGAACGGCACCACCGGGTCCTGCGTGCCATGGGCGAAGAACAGTGGCTGCCCGGTGGCGGCGGCATCCACCGACTGCGGCAGTTTCGCCAGGGACGCTGGCGACAGCGGCAGGTAGGTCGACAATGCGACCAGGCCCGCCAGCGGCTCACGCCGGCGCAGCCCGGTGGCCAGCGCGACCGCACCGCCCTGCGAGAAGCCCGCCAGCACGATGCGTCCGGGCGGGATGCCGCGCCCGGCCTCGCGCGCGATCAACGCCTCGACCTGCTCGACCGACTGGTTCACGCCGGTCTCGTCGGCCCGGTTCGCCAGGTCCAGCGCGACGATGTCGTACCAGGCGCGCATCGGCACGCCGTTGTTGATCGTCACCGGTCGCACCGGCGCGTGCGGGAACACGAAACGCAACGATGGCCACCCCGGTCGGACCAGCTCCGGGACGATCGGCGCGAAGTCGTTGCCGTCCGCGCCCAGGCCATGCAGCCACAGCACGGTCCATTGCGGCGCGGGGCCGGTTTCATGTTCGACGGTCTGCAGCAGGTTCGGTGCGTTCATTGCCGCATTGTGGCGGCTGCGCGCGCGGCCGCCAAACCGCTCAGGGTTGCGACGCGGCCGGGGTGCAGACCGGCTCGCGGTCGACCAGCCCGAGCCACGCGGTGCGTTCGACACACTTGGGCGCCCGTGCCTTCGCCCGCGCCGCGGCC
>NZ_JBJXHK010000126.1:0-4464 GCF_046638635.1 Lysobacter zhanggongensis | reverse complement strand
CTGCGCGCCGGGCATCGCGCTCCGCGGCCAGGCGTTGCAGCCGCGCCTCGCGCGCCCGGAAACGCTCGCGTGCCGCGAGCGCGAACCGTCGCTCATCCCGCGCGCGGATCACCGACACCTGGCAGTGGGGTGTGCAATCCGGGCACGGCTCGCAATCGAGCAGCCCGGCCTCGATCGCGCGGTCGACATCCTCGACCGCCAGTGCCGCCGCGACACGGTGCATCCCGGCACCGTCGCGCGACCTGCAGCCGCAGCGGCAGCCGTTGATGCCGTCCACCTCAGCGCCCGGCGAAAGCCGGCTTGCGACGTTCCAGGAACGCGCCGGTGCCTTCGCGCATGTCATCGGTCGAGAACATGAGCCCGAACTGCGCGGTCTCGTACTCCAGGCCCTCCTCGATCGCGCACTCGCCACCGACGTTGACGCAGTCCAGCACGCCGCGCAGTGCCAGCGGCGCGGACTCGGCCAGCTGGTTTGCCAGCTTCAGGGCTTCGGTTTCCAGATCGGCGGCCGGTACCACCCGGTTGACGATGCCCAGCTCGCGCGCCCGCGCCGCGTCCACCGGGGTGCCGACCAGACACAGCTCCAGGGTGGCGGCCCGGCCGGCCAGGCGCAGCAGGCGCTGGGTGCCACCAAAACCGGGGATCAGCCCCAGGTTGACCTCCGGCTGGCCCAACTTGGCGCTGTCGGCGGCGATCCGCAGGTGGCATCCCATCGCAAGCTCCAGCCCGCCACCGAGTGCGAAACCGTTGATCATCGCGACCACCGGCTTGGGCATCTTCTCGATGCGGCGCATCAGCCGCTGCCCGCGCAGCGAGAAATCGCGGCCCTGGACCGGCGTCAGCGTGTTCATCTCGCTGATGTCGGCACCCGCGACGAAGGCCCGCGACCCCGACCCGGTCAGCACCACGCAACGCACGGCGTCATCGGCCGCGGCGGCGTCGAACGCCTGGTGGAGTGCATCAAGGGTGGCCGCGTTCAGCGCGTTCAGCTTGTCAGGGCGATCGACGGTGATGACGCGGACGGCGCCGCGGTCGGCAATGGCCACCGGCGTGGCGGCATGGGTGTCGGACATGCGGGAGCTCCCTCGGGGACTGGGCGAATTCTTGCTGGAACATGAAGGCGCGACGCACCGTGGAACTCGCGCGGCACCGGGTTGTCTGAGCTGGACGTCAGTGGCAGTTAAGCCCCTGCGTCGCTATCCTAGCGCGTCCATCCGGGGCCGTTCGACCGGCTGGACCAACCCAATACGGGGCGGTGCCGCCGCTCGCGTCATCACCGGAGGTTCCACCGAATGAAGTTGCGTTTGATTGCGGTCGCCGTTGCGGCCCTGACCCTCACCGCGGGCCACGCCGTAGCGCAGGACACGTCGTCCGAGAAGGGCAAGCTGAGCTACGCGCTCGGTTATGACCTCGGCCGCAATGCCGGCGAAAGCGGCGAAGCGCTCGACGTGAACACCATCATCAAGGGCCTGCAGGACGGTTACGCCAAGAAGGACCCGTCCGTGCCCGTCGACCAGTTGCGCGTCGCGGTCGAGAACATGCAGAAGCGCCAGCAGGCCAAGGCCAAGGCGGCTTGGGACAAGGCCTCGGCCGAGAACAAGACCCGCAGCGACGCGTTCATCGCGCAGAACAAGGCCAAGGCCGGCGTCAAGTCGTTGCCCAGCGGCGTGCAGTACCGCGTGATCGAGAACGGCAGCGGCGCCAAGCCGACCCAGGCCAGCACCGTCCAGCTCGAGGTCGCCGGTCCGTTCCCGTGGGGCCAGCGTGGCGAGAACGCGCAGGCCCGCGCCATGCCGCCGCTGAAGGTCAGCGAGGTCGAGATGCCCGCGATGCGCGAGGCGCTGTTGCAGATGCAGGCCGGCTCCAAGTGGGAGATCACCCTGGCTCCCGAGCAGGCCTATGGCGCCGACCCGCGCACCGGCGTCCCGCCGAACATGGCCGTGCAGTTCGAGGTCAAGCTGGTCAGCATCAAGTGACGTGACACCGCCGCCGGGCCTGCCCGGCGGCGTCCGCGGTACCCTGGCGCCGGCCTCTAGGCCGGCGCATCCGTTTCAGCGCCACGCATTTCCCGCGCCACGCAGTCGAGTCCCCGATGACGACCTTCCTGCCTGCCATGCTCACTCCCTGCACCGGCGTCTGCTGCCTCGACGCGCAGGGCCTGTGCGAGGGTTGCCACCGCACCGGCGACGAGATCGCGCGCTGGTCGCAGATGGGCGACGACGAGCGCTCGCGGATCATGGACGAGGTGCTTCCGGCCCGCGAGGCCACCCGCACGTGAACCCGGGCGGCATCGCCGACGCGCCTGGCGAGGTCACCCGCCTGCGGTCGGTGCTGCGGCCGTTGGACGATCCCGCCATCGGTGACGGCTGGAACCGGGAGGAGATCGGCGACCTGTTGCATCCGGCGGTCGAGCTGGCCGACGCGGCCGTGCTGGTCGGCCTGGTCGCGCGCAGCGAAGGCACCGGCGTGGTGTTGACCCTGCGCACCGCCGACCTGCGCCACCACGGCGGGCAGGTCAGCTTTCCCGGCGGCCGGGTCGAACCCGACGACACCGACGCGGTTGCCGCGGCGCTTCGCGAGACCCGCGAGGAGATCGGCGTGCCGCCGGGTCGGATCCAGCCGGTCGGCCTGCTCGATCCGCTGTTGACGATCACCGGTTTCCGGGTGCTGCCGGTGGTCGCCGTGATCGACCCGGGCTACGTTGCCCGTCCGGACCCGCGCGAGGTGGCCGAGGTATTCGAGGTCCCGTTGGCGTTCCTGCTGGACCCGGCCAACCTCGAGCGTCGGGAGCTGGAGTACAAGGGCCGCATGCGGCACGTGCTCGAGTTCCGCTATCCCTCGCAACGCATCTGGGGCGCCACCGCCTCGATCCTGTGGAACCTGCGGCAACGACTGGAGGACGCACGATGAACGATTCCACCGCCCCTCGCTGGCAGGGTTTGGTCAACGTCGAACAACTGGCGTCGGCGCTCGGACGCGATGACCTCGTCGTGCTGGATGCACGCGTCTCGTTGGCCGACCGCAGCGCCGGCGAGGCGTGGTACCGGGACGGCCACATCCCCGGCGCGCGGTTTGCCGACCTCGACCGGGACCTTTCCGACCACGACCGCAAGGGCGGTCGACACCCGTGGCCCGGGGCGGACGCCTTCACCGCGCGCCTGGGGCGCTGGGGCATCACGCCGTCGCACCAGGTCGTCGTCTACGACGCCGGTGACGGAGCGCTCGCGGCGGCGCGCGCGTGGTTCCTGCTGCGGGCGCTCGGGCATCGCGACGTGGCGGTGCTGGATGGCGGCTGGAAAGCATGGACCGCGCAAGGCGGCCCGGTCGACACCGGCATGCCTGCCGTTGCGCCGGCCGATTACACCGCGCGGTTCGACCGCTCGCGCCTGCTCGACGCCGAGGGCGTGCAGCAGCACCTGTCGGATGGCGGAATGCTGATCGATGCGCGTGCGTCGGAACGTTTCCGTGGCGAGGTCGAGCCGCTCGATCGTGTCGCCGGGCATGTCCCGGGTGCGGTCAATCGTCCGTACGCCGAGAACCTGGAGGACGGGCGGTTCAAGCCGGCCGGGGTACTGGCGCGGGAGTTCAGCGAGCTGCTGGATGGCCGGCCCGCGAACGAGGTTGCGGTGATGTGCGGTTCGGGCGTCACCGCCTGCCACCACCTGCTTGCGATGGAACACGCCGGCCTGCCGGGAGCGAAGCTGTACACCGGCTCGTGGAGCGGCTGGCTCGAGGACCCCAACCGGCCGGTCGCGCGCTGAGGCCTATTTCCCCAGCTTCGCGACCAGCGCCTTCAACGCGGCCTGGGTCCCGTCGGCGTACCAGGCCTCGATAAAGCGGTCCAGCTCGATGTGTTCGGGTTCCAGTGCCTCGATCATGTCGGCCCGGGCAATGCGGCGGGTGTGCGACATCGCCTCGCGCGGCAGCGCCAGCAGGTNCTTCAACGCGGCCTGGGTCCCGTCGGCGTACCAGGCCTCGATAAAGCGGTCCAGCTCGATGTGTTCGGGTTCCAGTGCCTCGATCATGTCGGCCCGGGCAATGCGGCGGGTGTGCGACATCGCCTCGCGCGGCAGCGCCAGCAGGTGCTGCAGCCGCGCGATGGCGCGCGCGGTGACCTCCTCCGGCGGCGCAAGCTCGTCGACCAGCCCGATCCGCAATGCGCGCTCGGCCTCGACCAGTTCCCCGGCCACCAGCAGGCGCTCGGCGCGCGCGGTGCCCACCGCACGGCGCATCAGTCGCTGGATGCCCTCGGGGGCGACCAGACCGACCTGGGTCTCGTTGAGGCCGATGCGGAAATCGCCGGCGGCCATCACCCGGTAATCGCAGCACAGCGCCAGCACGCAGCCGCCGGCCGGCGAATGGCCGGTGATCGCGGCGGCCACCGGCACCGGGCAGGTCGCGATCGCGCGCGCGGCGGCGAAGAACGCCTGCCACGCGGCGGTCAGCGCGGCGCGGTCTTCGCCC
>NZ_JBJXHK010000125.1:0-4497 GCF_046638635.1 Lysobacter zhanggongensis | reverse complement strand
GCCGTGGCCGAACGCGAACAGCGCGGCCGGCTGCAGCCGCGCCTGCGCGGCGGGGTCAACCACGTGCGCGACATAGGCCGACAGCGCCACCGCGATGGCCGCCATGACCGCGCCAGACGCCGGAAGGACCCGCAGCGAACGGGGGCTCGACGCGCGTGCGCCGGTCGGTTTCGGTGTCATGCCTGGGGCCTCGTGGGGATTGGCCGCACGATACCAGCCCCAAAACGAAACGCGCCGCGGAAATCCGCGGCGCGTCGGGTATCACCGTGTAGCAGGGAGGCTTACTTGACCGCCCAGTAGACGACGAACTCGCCGTTCTCGGTGAAGCCGCTGTTGATGCCGTCCACCCACGCCTCGTATGGGCGCTCGACGGTCTGGTGGCCGCGGGTCATCGCCCAGCCACGCAGCGCATCGCGCACGTTCGAGAGGTTGGCCATGTGGCCCTTGAAGGGGACCATCGCGACCGGGCCGGCGGGCACTTCGACCACTTCGACCGGACCCTGTACTTCGATTTTCAACGGGCCGTTGGACGGGTACTCGGTGGCCGAGGCGAGGATCGACTTGCCGGTCACCGCCGGGGCGTTGTCGCCCTCTTCCGCGCCCTCTTCCGCGCCCTCGGCATCGGCCGCGTCGTCGCTCTCGGCAGCGTCGTCATTGCCATTGCCACTGCCCGCAAGGCGGACCGGCTGGGCGACTTCGAACGCGTAGTTCTCGGAGCCGAACTCGTTGGTGATGATGCGGACCGGGCCGGCCGGCTCAAGGCCGTTGGCGTCCATCACCTTGGTGATCCACTGCATGTTGTTGCGCATGGTGCGCTGCACGACGTCGTTGTTGCGCTCGACCGCCGCACCCACCACCAGCAGCGTCTGCGCCGGGCGCTCGCCCATCTGCGGCGCCATGGTCGGGTCGTCCTTGCTCAGCTCGGCGTAGTCGAAGTTCGGCACCGCCGCGAGCATGTTGCTCAGGCGCGACAGGCTGACCTTCATGTCGCCACCGAAGTTGCTGCCCACGTACATGCCGGCGTAGCGGCCGAGCAGGTTCATGCCGTAATCGACGTCGTAGGTCTGGGTGATCTTGACGTTGCGGTTGTTGCGGCCGGTCGGCTCCAGGATGAACTTGGTGACCTTGTTCTTGCCGACCTTGTCGTCATTGATCCGGAAGGTGACGCTCTTGTTCGGGACGGCCTCGATGATCTCCCAGCTGCCCTCGCCCACTTCCTTCACGTCCGAATCGAACTCCAGGCGCGCACCGACGCCCTCTTCAGGCCCGACCAGCTTCTTGTCCATGCCCGGGTCGCGCAGCGCCAGCGTGTTCCAGTCGTCGAAACGACGGAAGCTGCTGATCGTGTCGTATACGACCGTGAGCTTGCGGTTGGTCTCAACCGAGTTCTCGATGTGGCGGCTCGACGGCAGCAGGAAGCCGACAGCGACGAAAAGCACGGCCACGATGGCCAGTGAAATCAGGATCTCGATCAGACGGGTCATTCAGGTTCTCCAGGGCCGGACCCGGGACGGGACGGGGCGCAGACCCATCATCCTAGCAAGGAAGATATGGCCAGCGCAGCCTCCCGCGATCACAAAAGGCCGGAGCCGCAAAGCCGCCCGGGGGCGACTTCTCCGGTCAAGGCCCGTCTCAGACCAGCTGGAGTTCGAAGGCCTTCAGCACGGCCCGGGTGCGGTCGCGTACGCCCAGCTTGGAGAGGATGTTGGAGACGTGGTTCTTGATCGTCCCCTCCGCCACTCCGAGCGAGTTGGCGATTTCCTTGTTGGAAAAGCCGCCGGCCATCAGCCGCAGGATCTCGGTCTCGCGCTCGGTCAGCGGGTCGGGGCGGTCCAGGCTGACGAAATCGTTGCGCATGTGCTCCAGTCCCGACAGCAGCCGCTGGGTCATGGCCGGCTGGACCAGCGACCCGCCGGCGGCGACGGTCTGGATCGCCCCCACCAGCTGCTCGAGCGACACGTCCTTGAGCAGGTAGCCCTTGGCGCCGGCCTTGAGCCCGGCCAGCACCAGCTGGTCGTCGTCGAACGTGGTCAGGATGATCGTGGGCGGCAGCTGGTTGGTGCGGGCCAGGGCCTGCAGCGCCTCCAGTCCGGACATCACCGGCATCCGCATGTCCATCAGGACGACGTCGGGACGCACCTGGGGGATCACTTCGACCGCCTGCCGGCCATCGCCCGCCTCGGCCACCACTTCGATGCCGTCGGCCAGCGACAGCAGCGAACGCACGCCCTGGCGCACCAGGGTCTGATCATCGACAAGCAGTACGCGGATCATGCAACCACTCCTTCGCTGGCGGCGGAGGCCGCCGTGGCCGGTAGCGTCAGGTGAAGGCGGAAGCCTGCCTGCGCCCGGGTTTCGATCGTCAGCTCGCCACCGTACTGCTGCAGGCGCTCGCGCATGCCGCGCAGGCCGTTGCCGGCGGTGAGTTCGTCCGCGCCGCGCCCGTCGTCGCGTGCGGTCATGTCGATCCGGCACTGCTCGCGGCGTGCGCGGATCCACAGGTTGCGGGCGCCGGCGTGGCGCACCGCGTTGGTGATGATTTCCTGCGTGCAGCGCAGCAGCACGTGGGCGCGCTCGGGGTCATCGAGCGTGAGCGGCGCCTCGATGTCCATGTGGATGTCGAGGCCGGGGACGTTCTCGGCAAGCGGCTGCAGCGCCGCGGCCAGGTCGATGGCGCCGTCCTCGCGCAACTGGCTGACCGCCTCGCGCACATCGGTGAGCAGCAGCTTGGCCAGCGTGTGGGCCTGGCCGACGTGGTCGCGCGCGCGGCCGTCGACGAGGTGCCCCGCGACTTCCAGGTTGAGGCTCAGCGCGGTCAGGTGGTGGCCGAGCAGGTCGTGCAGCTCACGCGAGATGCGCGTGCGCTCGTTGATGCGTGCGCTCTCGGCCAGCAGCAAGCGCGTCGCGCGCAGCTCGGCATTGAGCCGGCGCTGCTCCTCGCGGGCCTGGGCCTGCTGCTTGGCCACCAGCGCGGTGACGAACACCAGGCTCGAGAACCCCACGTAGGCCAGCGACTGGGCCACCGCGATCAGCAGCGGCATGCCGATGGTGACGAACACCGGCGCGATCACCAGGTTGCCGCCAATCAACCAGGCAATGCCCACCCGCAGCGACAGCAACCAGGGCAGCAGCCCGGCGACGACCATCAGGAGGATGCTGCCCAGGCCGGTGCTGGACAGGTAGCTCACGCCGATCGCGCACAGGGTGAGCACCAGCAGCAGGACATGGGACAGCAACGTCGGCCGTTGGCTTCCCAGGTCGCGGGTGATCCACCAGTAGGCCCCGCCGAACGTCAGGTACAGCGCGACCCAGCGCGCCACCAGCAGGTCGAACGACCCCTGCCCCTCGGCGGCGAGCACCAGCCCACCCGGGTCCAGCCACAGCTGGACCAGCCACATGCCGACCATGCCCCACGTGAAGAGACCGGCGAAACGCAGCAGTCGGCTATGGTTCAGGCGGCTCAGCATGTCCGCATGCTATCGGCATTCCCCGCCCACCGGTGCCCCCGAAAGTCATGCCTGAATGCGGGTCCGCGCATCCTGCTCGCGCAAGCCCGGCAGTCGCTCGCGCCCGCCCCCCGTGCGATAATCGCGACGCTGCGCGACCGCCGCGCGGTGCACGCAGAACCTCTTGGAGCCCGGAATGTCGATCGTCGTCCGCGACGTGCGTGAGCACGAGCTGGATTCCGTCCTTGCCCTGAACAATGCCGCCGGCCCCGCGATCCTGCCCCTGGATTCGGCCCGGTTGCGCCATTTCTACGAGACCGCCGAATACTTCCGCGTCGCCGAGCGCGACGGGACGCTGGCCGGGTTCCTGATCGGCGTCGGCAGCGATGCGGACCATGACAGCCGCAATTTCCAGTGGTTCCGCGAGCGGTATCCCCGTTTTTTCTACATCGACCGTGTGGTCGTCGCCAGCCGCCGCCGCGGCGGCGGTGTCGGCCGTGCGTTCTATGCCGACGTGCAGAGCCACGCCGAGCTGCGCTACCCGCTTGTGACCTGCGAGGTGTTCCTGGAGGGCGTGACCGACCCGGTGCTGCTGTTCCACGGCAGCTTCGGTTTCCGCGAGGTCGGCCAGCGCGTGCTGGTACGCAACGGCATGCGCGCGGCGATGCTGATGAAGGAGCTCTGCAGCTACCCCTGGGTGCGCGACACCTACGGCGGCAACCTCCCCGACGTGCCCTGGATCACCACGCGCAGCGTCCTCGAGGCGCCGCCAGCCCCCCGCTCGACCGGAACCGGCGGTCCATGAGCGCGGTCGGGATGGACTACGAACCGGCCGGCGAGCTGAAGATCGGCCAGGTCGGCATCGCCAACCTCCGCATCCGCACCCTCGACATCGACCGCCTGGCGGCGGAGATGGCGGACCGCGTGCGGCGCGCGCCCAACCTGTTCCGCCGGGCCGCCGTGGTGGTGGATTTTGGCGGCCTCTCCCAGACCCCGGACGTCGCCACCGCGCGGGCCCTGCTCGACGGCCTGCGCAAGGCCGGCGTGCTGC
>NZ_JBJXHK010000124.1:0-4631 GCF_046638635.1 Lysobacter zhanggongensis | reverse complement strand
GCCGCCGCGTCCGCCGAACATCGACGGGCCACCGGTCGTGGCCGGTGCCGCGGTGCGGGCCGCGGTCCGCTCGCGCATGGCGGTTGCGGCGGCGTCGAAGGCCGCCTGCTGGGTGGCATCCAGCTCCATGCGTCCCGCCAGCCGGGCGAGGTCTTCCACGGGTCCGCCGCCGCGTGTACCCGGCGTTGCCGTAGCGGACATCTGGTCGTCGGCCGGCTTGAAGCGCAGCGCCGCATTGGGCACCCGCAACACGTCGTCGCGGCGACTGACTTCGATCTCGGCGTTGGCAGTCATGCCCGGCAACAGCCGCTGGTCGGGATTGTCGACCGCGACCACCACCGGATAGGTGATCACGTTGCTGGTGTTGGTCGCCGACAGGCGCACCTGTTGCACGGTACCGCGGAACTGGCGGTCGGGAAACGCATCGACGCTGAAACCGACGTCCTGCCCGGGTTCGACCTGGCCGATGTCGGCCTCGTCGATCGCCAGCACGATCTCCATCTTCGACAGGTCTTCGGCGATCTGGAACAGCACCGGCGCCTGCAGGCTGGCGGCGACGGTCTGGCCGGGCTCCACCGTGCGGGTCAGCACCACGCCGTCCACCGGCGAGCGGATCACGGTGCGGTCGAGGTTGAGCCGGGAGGTCCGGGTCGACGCGAGTTGCTGGGTGATCTGCGCGCGGGCGGCTTCCACCTGTGCGCGGGCCTGGTCGCGGGATGCGCGTGCGAGGTCGATGTCGCTGGTGGCCACCAGCTGGCGCGAACCCAGTTCGGCTTTCCGGGCGTAGTCGGCCTCGGCGTTGCGCAGAGACGCCTGCGCGGTCGCCAGGCCCGCCCGGGCCGCCGCGGCGGACGCGTTGCCCTGGGCGATCTGCGCCTCGTACGTGCTCGGGTCGATCCGTGCGAGCACCTGCCCCTGGCGCACCTGGTCGTTGAAGTCGGCGAGCACCTCGGTGACCTGGCCGGAGATCTGGCTGCCGACATCGACCGTGGAGATCGCCGCCAGCGTACCGGTCGCCGAGATGCCGACCCGGATATCGCCGCGCTCGATCGGCGCGGTCCGGTAGCCACCGGCGCTCGGGCCGGCGTCGCGCTGGAACCAGGCCAGCGCCGCGAGCACGACCAGCACCGCGGCCACCGCGACGATAAGCAGGCGACGGCCGCGTGGGCGCGAACGGGAGGGCGTGGGGGTGGGTCGGGGTGTGCTCATCGGGTCCGCGCTACGGGAAGGTCGGACTGGCAACGCACTTGCGCGGGCGCGGTTGACGTCGCATCGCAAGCGCCGAGGTGGGGTCGCGCCATCCATTCACCCGTCGCGCTGGCGAGGACCTACCCCTTGAAGCGAATGGTCGCGATCGTGCCCCGCCCGATCTCGCTTTGCAGGTGCAGCGGCCAGCCCATGCGGTCGCCGAGCCTGCGCGCGATGGACAGCCCCATGCCACTGCCGGACTCGCGGGCCGGGTCGCCCCGATAGAACGGGTCAAACGCACGCGAGAGCGTCTCCGGGTCCATCCCGATGCCGCTGTCGCGGACCTCGATCCGGTCCACTTCCAACCGTACTTCGATCTGCCCGTGGTCGGTGAAGTGGGCGGCGTTGCTGAGCAGGTTGCCGAGCATCACCGCGAGCACGTGCGGGGGACCGAACAGCCGCGACGAACCGTTGTCGATGACCTCGATGGCGACCGGCTTGGATGCCAGCAGCGGGCGCACCCGCTCGACCTGGTCATCGACGATGTCGCGGACCTCGAACTCCGCGCTCTGCGGCGCGATGTCGGCCTCGCGCGCCAGGATCAGGAACGCGTCGATCACCGCTTCCATGTCGCGCCCGGCACGCTGCACGCGTGCAAGCGACCGCAGCGTCCGCGGCGAGGTGTCGGGGTCGCCAAGCATCATGTCCGTCGCGACCCGGATGACCGTCAACGGCGTGCGCAACTCGTGGCTCGCATCGCGGGTGAAGTCCCGCTCGCGCTCGACGAAGTCGGCGACGCGCTCGGCCAGGCCCACCAGCGCGCGGGATAACCGGTGCACCTCGCTGCCCGCATCGGGCGGCAGCCGGCGCGGCTTGATCGCCTCGGTGTCGGGGTCGCGCGGATCCCACTTGGACACCTCGTCGGCCAGCCAGCTGACCGGCACCACCAGCCGCTTGGAGGTGCGGTAGGTCAGCCACGAGATCAGGTAGGTCGCCAGCAGCGAAAGCAGCAGCGAGACCAGCGCAGTGACCAGGATCGCCCGGTCGATGTGGCTGGCATCGAAGGTGAGGTAGAACGTCCCCTCCGGGCGGCGGTCGACCAGCACGTCGAGGTGGTCGGTCGAACCGAACAGCTGGCGCTGGTACATCCCCGGCGCGGACTCGCGCAGCTCGCGCGGCACGTGGCGATCGCCCGGCTGGCCGGGTACCACGTAACCGGTCATCCTCGACGTGCGGGGGAGCGGGTAGGTCGGGCTGGCCTCACGGCCGGTCCAGAACAGGTCGGCCTCGCGCTGCATCCGCTCCACCACGATGCCGTGGCGCACGCCCATGCCCGCCAGCAGTACGCCAGCGGTGATCACGATGCTGCCCAGGATGGCCTGCAGGATGAAGGCCAGCTTGATCCTGCGCGGAAGACCCGGGGTCATGGAACCTGCACTGCGTTCACTCGGGCGGCTGTGAAATATCCGCCACGCGGTAGCCGGCCGACTGCACGGTGTGCAGCAACTGCTTGTCGAAAGGCTTGTCGATGGTCTTGCGCAGGTTGTACAGATGGCTGCGCAGCGTGTCCGAATCCGGCAGGCCGTTGCCCCAGATCTCGCGTTCGATCTCCTGGCGGCTGACCACGCGCGGCGATTCGCGCATCAGGATGGTCAGCAAGCGCAGGCCGATCGGAGAAAGCTGCAGCTCGCTGCCGCCGCGGGTGACCCGCAGGCTGGCCGGGTCGAGCACCAGGTCCGCCACCTTGAGCACCTCGCCGCCGACCTGCCGGCGCTCGCGACGGATCAGCGCGCGCAGGCGGGCCTCCAGTTCCTGGATCGCGAACGGCTTGGTCAGGTAGTCGTCGGCGCCGGCGGACAGGCCGGTCAGCTTTTCATCGAGCGTGTCGCGCGCGGTCAGCATCAGCACCGGCGTGGACTTGCGCGCTTCCTCGCGCAGGCGCTTGCACACTTCCACGCCGTCCAGGCGCGGCAGCATGAGGTCGAGCACGATTACGTCGTAGCTGTTCTCGGCGGCCAGGCGGTAACCATCGAGACCATCGGCGGCGAAATCGACCTCGAAGCCACGGCTCTCGAGGTACTCGCCCACCATTTCGGAAATGTTGCGATTGTCCTCCACGATGAGGACCAGACCACCATCACGCGTGCCCTGCATTGGGTTGCCTCCACCTTCAGTTTTGTGAAGGCTGCCGATCCGCAGGTAGACGCACCGTGAAGGCGTGACTGAACGTCAACCGGGACGCCGCTCGCGCGCCTTCACGCGTTCCCAGACCGCTTCCTGTTGCTCCAGTGAACGGGTCGACAGCGGCCGCTGTTCCTCTTCCGCCAGCGCTTCCATGGCGCGGAAACGCCGCTCGAACTTGCCGTTGGCGCGGCGCAGGGCGTTGCCGACATCCACGCCGGCATGGCGCGCCAGGTTGGCCGCGACAAACAGCAAGTCGCCGATCTCGTCTTCGAGGCGGTCGCGCGCGTCCGAATCACCGGCCGACAGCGCATCGAACTCCGACCGCACCTCGTCGATCTCCTCGTGCAGCTTGGCGATCACCGGCGCCGGACCGGGCCAGTCGAAGCCGACCCGTGCCGCGCGCTTCTGCAGCTTCACCGCACGCTGCCACTCCGGCAGGCCGCGCGAAATCCCGGCCAGCGCCGACGTGTCTTCCGCCCCCGCCGCTTCGCGCTCGCGGCGCTTGTGCTCCTCCCACGCCACGGTCTGCGCACCGGCATCAGCGACCGCCTCGTCGCCGAACACGTGCGGATGCCGGCGCACCATCTTGTCGCTGATCGCGGCCACCACGTCGTCGAAGTCGAACGCGCCCTGCTCCTGCGCCATGCGCGCATGGAAGACCACCTGCAGCAACAGGTCGCCGAGCTCGTCGCGCAGGTCGCCCAGGTCGTTGCGGTCGATCGCGTCGGCGACTTCGTACGCCTCCTCGATTGTGTACGGCGCAATCGTGGCGAAGGTCTGCTCCACGTCCCACGGGCAGCCGGCCTCCGGGTCGCGCAGACGCACCATGATGTCGAGCAGGCGCCGGATGTCGCGGTCGGGCGCGGTCATGCGGTCACAGGCCGGCCCAGCGGCGCCACGGCAGCGCGGGGTCGCCGAGCGCGATGAACTCGCCGTTGAGCAGGCTGTCGCGCTGGTTGTAGCGGAACGGCCGCCCCTGCAGGTCGATCACGCAACCGCCGGCGCCTTCCAGCACGGCCTGCGCGGCGGCAGTGTCCCACTCGCTGGTCGGGCCGAAGCGCGGGTAGACGTCGATGTCGCCCTGGGCGATGGCGCAGAACTTGAGCGACGAGCCCAGCCCGACCGGCTCGGTCCGGCCCATGCGTTCGATGAAATCGTTGCTGCGCTGGTCGCGGTGCGAGCGGCTCGCGGCGACGCGCAGTGGCGCCGTCGGTGGCCGACGCGTCGACACCGGCCGGTCATCGCCGTCGCCGTCGCGC
>NZ_JBJXHK010000123.1:0-4838 GCF_046638635.1 Lysobacter zhanggongensis | reverse complement strand
AGCAGCAGGGCGGCACGCGGCCCGCTGCCCAGCCGCGCCAGCTGGTCGCCGGCTTCGAGTTCGACCGCGACCCCGTGGTGTCGTCGCAGGCCGGGCTGCGACAGCAGCAGCGTCCAGAACCGGCGCGGCCACTGGCTCATGGGCTGGCCGGCGGCCTCCGCACGGAACCGGCGCATCGCCTGGGCCAAGGCCGCGTCGCCCGCATCCGCATCGCCGCATTGCAGCTCGGCCAACACCGCGCCACGCCGCTCCACTCCGCGCAGGAAGGCGGCAAGGGCCGGTGGGGCACCCTGCGGGCGGCCCTCGCGGGAGGCATTCAACGGATCGGGGCTACTCATCTGACAGCGTCACCATGCACGGATCATAGCGACCGAACCGGCCACGCCGCGTGCTTGACAATCCCGGTAAACCTTCGCGAACGAAGCGTGACGAGGGTTACAGCCAAAACCGGTTGTACACAGACGGGCCGGGGCGCTTCTGAACGGCCCGTTCAGCATCGCAGGACGCCGCGTTGCACCAATGTTTCACGGCCAAGTCGCTGATTTCGTTACGCTTAGCCCGCTTGGCACTTTTTTCACCAACCTGTGTGAAGGGTCGGTGCCACCGGCATTTCGGTCCACCGCCGCCGATCCGTGCACAGACTTATCCACATCTGGTGTGGATAACGGCGAATCCCTTTGTAAAACCGGAACTTGCGCACACTTCATCAGATGGAAGGCAGTAATGCGGCGCAACTTGCCTGCTTGCAGAGGAGCCCTGCAGGGTGTTGAGCCAGCAGCGCCCAAGGGGTCCGTGCGTCGCTAGACTGATGACATGTCCCCAGTCGACCCGGCGGCCGGCGTGCTCCATGTGGCCCTGCCGGTGCCGCTGCCGCGCTTGTTCAGCTATTTCCCCGCCGAGGACGGTCCCGCCGCGGCGGTCGGCGCGCGGGTGCGGGTGCCGTTCGGCCCGCGCGAGTTGGTCGGGGTTGTCACCGAAATCCCTGATGCACCGGGCGATCCGGGTCCGCTGAAGCCGGTCCACGCGGTCCTGGACTCCACCCCGCTGTTCGCCGGCGAGCTGCTGGCCTCGCTGCGCTGGCTGGCGCGCTACACCCACGCGCCGCTTGGCGAGGTGCTTGCGACCGCGCTGCCCGGCCCGCTCCGGCATGGCGAGCCACTGCCCGACACCGTCCAGCGCGGATGGCAGCTGACCGAGGCAGGCCGCACCGCGATCGATGCAATGCGACCCGGCCGCCCCCGGCAGTTGGCCGAGCGGCTGGCCGCCGACGCGCCGCTGCCAGAGGCGCGGCTCAACGACGATCCCGAGGCCACCGGCTGGCGCGCCGCCGCCCGCACCCTGGCCAGCCGCGGCCTAGCCGAGCAGGTCGTGGTCGACCCCGCGCAGCCCCACTCCATCGTTCGGCCGGGACCGCGGCTCAACGAGGGCCAGCAGGCCGCCGTCGATGCGGTGCTGGCCGGCGTCGGGGCCTTCCACCCGGTGTTGCTGGACGGCGTCACCGGCAGCGGCAAGACCGAGGTCTACCTGCATGCGATCGCCGACTGCCTGTCGCGCGGGCGCCAGGCACTGGTACTGGTGCCGGAGATCGGCTTGACCCCGCAGCTGCTGGCGCGCTTTCGCGAGCGGCTCGGGATCACCGTGCATGTGCTGCATTCGGGACTGTCTGATGGTGAGCGCGCGCGTACCTGGGCAGCCTGCCTGCGGGGCGAGGCGCGGGTGGTGGTTGGCACGCGATCGGCGGTCTTCCTGCCGCTGCCCGAAGCCGGTTTGCTGGTGGTCGACGAGGAGCACGACGGCAGCTACAAGCAGCTCGACGGGATCCGCTACCACGCGCGCGACTTCGCCCTGGTGCGGGCGCAGGCGCTCGGGGTGCCGGTGGTGCTCGGCAGCGCGACGCCCTCGNACGAGGAGCACGACGGCAGCTACAAGCAGCTCGACGGGATCCGCTACCACGCGCGCGACTTCGCCCTGGTGCGGGCGCAGGCGCTCGGGGTGCCGGTGGTGCTCGGCAGCGCGACGCCCTCGCTGGAGTCGCTTCGCAACGCCCAGGCCGGCCGCTACGGCTGGCTGCGGTTGCGCCAGCGCGCCGGCAACGCACAGCCGCCGGCGGTGCGGGTGATCGACGTGCGCAAGCGCCCGCTGCTGGCCGGGATGTCGCCGGAGCTGCTCGACACGATCGACCGGGCGCTCGAGGCCGACGGCCAGGTGCTGGTGTTCCGCAACCGCCGCGGCTACGCGCCGGTGCTGCTGTGCCACGACTGCGGCTGGAGCGCCCAATGCCAGCGCTGCGACGCCGCGATGACGGTGCACGGCGGCGGGCGCCGGCTGCAATGCCACCACTGTGGCGCGCGACGGCCGGTCCCCAATGCCTGCCCCGATTGCGGCGGACTGGCGCTGCAGTCGCAGGGCGCAGGCACCGAAAGGATCGAAGAGGCCCTGCGCGAGCGTTTCCCGGAGGTGCCGGTGATGCGCATCGACCGTGGCACGACCCAGCGCCGCGACGCGCTGGAGCGCCACCTGTCCGAGTTCGGCAGTGCGCGCGGGATCCTGGTCGGCACCCAGATGCTGGCCAAGGGCCACGACCTGCCCAACCTGACCCTGGTGGCGGTGGTCGGGATCGACGAGGGGCTGTTCTCGGCCGATTTCCGCGCGCCGGAGAAGCTCGCCCAGCTCCTGATCCAGGTCGCGGGACGGGCGGGGCGCGCCGACCGGCCGGGCGTCGTCGCGCTGCAGACCCACCACCCCGGACACCCGCTGCTGGCCACCCTGCTGGCCGGCGGCTACGGTGCGTTCGCCACGATCGAACTGGAGCAGCGCGAGGCCGCCGGTTTCCCGCCGTACGCGCACCTGGCGCTGTTACGGGCAGAGGCAAAACAGGTCGAACACGCCGACGGGTTCCTGCAGGCGGCCCGCCGCTGCCTGGAGCAGGCGGCGGACGGATCGCTGGAGCTCAGTGGCCCGTTGCCGGCCCCGATGCCACGCCGCGCCGGCTACCAGCGCAGCCAGCTACTGCTGTCGTCCGCCGGGCGCCGCGAGCTGCACGCCGCGTTGGACGCCGCACTCCCGGAGATCCACGCCCTGCCCGATGCGCGCCGCGTGCGCTGGTCACTGGACGTGGACCCGGTCGACCTCTACTGAGTGGCCGGGGGTGCCGGCTTGGCGGTCTTGCGCGGACGCTGCGCCGCCTTGCGTGCCTTCGGCTTGTCCCGCACCCAGACACTCTGCTCGTCGCGACGCACCTCGAACAGGTCCGATGCCTCGATCAGGTCGCTGAGCTTGCGGTACCCGTAGTTGCGCGAGTCGAACGAGGCCTGGTTGCCGATCTGCTGGCCCACCGCGCCCAGGTGGGCCCAGCCGTCCTCGCCGCTGGCGAACTCGACTGCGCCCCGCAACATCTGCAACAGCCGTGCGTCGCCGCGCAGCTCGGCCGCGGTGCGCGGCTGCTGGGTGGCGGTGGCCGCGCCACTGTCCTGCTGGCCCAGCGCCTCGACGTATGTGAACACCGAGCAGGCGTTGACGAACGGGTCCGGCGTCTTCTTCTCGCCGAAGCCGTAGACCTTCACCCCGTCGGTCAGCAGCCGCATCACCAGCGGGGTGAAGTCGGCATCGCTGGAGACGATCGCGAACCCGTCGAGGTTGCGCGCGTACAGCAGGTCCATCGCGTCGATCACCATCGCCATGTCCGAGGCGTTCTTGCCACGGCTGTAGGCGAACTGCTGCACCGGCCGGATCGCGTACTGGTGCAGGCACGCCTCCCAGCTCTTGAGGTGCGGGTTCTTCCAGTCGCCGTAGGCCCGCCGCACGTTGGCAACACCGTGGCGCGCGACCTCCGCGAGGATCACGTCGAGCTTGGCCGCCGGCGCATTGTCGGCGTCGATCAGCAGGGCGATGCGTTTTTCGTCTTGCGCCACCGGCGTGCTCCGAGGGGACTGACCCGAGCCTAGCGCACCGCTGCGCACGGCAGGACAATGGCCCGACGCAACGGAGGGCAGCGATGCACGGGCAACCACACGTGGTGATCGTCGGCGGCGGGTTCGCCGGGCTGTGGGCGACCCGGGCGCTCGCCCGCGACGCGGTGCGCATCACCCTGGTCGACCGCCGCAACCACCACCTGTTCCAGCCGCTGCTCTACCAGGTCGCAACCGCCGGCTTGTCGGCGCCCGATATCGCCGCACCGCTGCGGCACATCCTGCGCCGCCAGGGCAATGTCGAAGTGCGGCTGGGCGAGGTGACCGCCATCGATACCGCCGGGCGACAGGTGCGGCTGGCCGATGGCGGCGTGCTCGACTACGACTTCCTGTTGCTGGCCAGTGGCGCCACCCATGCCTACTTCGGCCACGACGACTGGGCCACGGCCGCGCCCGGGCTGAAGACGCTCGAGGATGCGTTGGCGATCCGCCGGCGGGTGCTGCTCGCGTTCGAGCGCGCGGAGGCCGCCAGCGATCCGGACCAGCGCGCGGCCTGGCTGGAGTTCGCGGTCGTCGGTGGCGGACCAACTGGGGTCGAGCTGGCCGGCACCCTGGCCGAGATCGCCCGGCACACCCTGCGCGACGAATTCCGCCGGATCGACCCGGCACAGGCGCGGGTGCGTCTGATCGAGGCCGGTCCGCGGGTGCTGTCGTCTTTCCCCGAATCGCTGTCGGCCAAGGCCGCGACCCAGTTGCGACGGCTCGGGGTGGAGGTGGTGACCGGTCGGCCGGTCGCCCACATCGACGACCAGGGCTACACCCTGGAGCTCGGGGACGGGCGGCAGGAGCGCGTGCCGGCGCGCACGGTCCTGTGGGCCGCCGGCGTCGCCGCATCGCCACTGGGCGCGCTGCTGCAGGCCGAGCGCGACC
>NZ_JBJXHK010000122.1:0-4917 GCF_046638635.1 Lysobacter zhanggongensis | reverse complement strand
GCCGCCAACCGGGCGCGCGCGGCGCGGGCACGCGCCTGCAGGTCGGCGGCATCCAGCGTCGCCAGCAGTTCGCCACGGCGCACGTGGTCGCCGACGTCGACGTGGCGCTCCACGATCTTGCCGCCGACGCGGAACGACAGCGGGCTCTCTTCGCGCGCCCGGATGTCGCCGGCGAACGAGGCCTGAGCGTCCCCGGCTGCAGTCGGCTGGGTAACCAGCACGGGACGGACCGTTTCCACGGCGACCTCGTCACTGCCGCATCCGGCCGCGAGCGCAACCATCACCAAGAGGACGGCGGCGAGCCCGGGTCGAATCGCAGGGTTCCGCGGACTGCGCATGCCGGTGCCTCTCAGGCGTAATTAATGAACTATTGCGTACTGTAAGTAATATCGAACCCGCTGGTCTAGTATTCCATCATGGCTGCACGCATTTCACCCGACTCGCCCCCTACGCCCGCCCGCGGTCCCGGCCCCGGCCGACCCAAGGACCTGGGCAAGCGCGCCGCGATCCTCGACGCGGCCAAGCGCATGTTCGTCATGCATGGCTTCGACGGCGTCAGCATGGATGAGATCGCCGCCGAGGCTGCGGTCTCCAAGCTGACCGTCTACAGCCACTTCGGCGACAAGGAGTCGCTGTTCGCCGCCGCGGTGGAATCCCACTGCAAGAACCTGCTGCCGTCCTCGCTGTTCGAACCGTCGCCCGACACCCCGTTGCGCGAGCGGCTGCTCGACATCGCACGGGCGTTCTACGCGATGGTCAGCAGCCCCGAATCCGTCGCTGGCCACCGCATGCTGTGCACCCCGCAGCTGGCCGGCACGGCGCTGTCGCGCATGTTCTGGGAGGCCGGGCCGCAGCGGGTGCACGAGGAATTCACCGCGCTGCTCGCGCGGCGCGCGGCGACCGGCGTGCTCGCGATCGACCCCGACCCCGCCGCGCTGCACCGTGCCGCCACCCAGTTCTTCGCGCTGGTGAAAGGCGAGCCGCACGCCATGCTGGTGTTCGGCTGTTGCCAGTGCGACGAGGTCGAGCTGGACGCCCACCTGACGGCGGCGGTCGACCTGTTCCTGCGCGCCTATGGGCGGGATGCGGGCGCGCGATGACCCCTGACCGCGGTCGCGGTTACTTCCGGCACTCGGTCCCGGTCGCCGCCGGCGGCGATCCTGTCGCGGTCGCGAAACGCCGCCCGGGCGCCGCACGGCAGGCTTTGCGGGCCCGCGCCCATTACAATTGGCGGCTCCACCGCGAACCCCAGAGAGACTGATGAGCACGATCGATTACGCCAAGGCACGCGAACTGATGGTCGAACAGCAGGTTCGGCCGTGGGACGTGCTGGACCCGCGCGTGCTGGACGTGCTCTCGAGCCTTCCCCGCGAGGCGTTCGTTCCCGCCCCGCACCGCGCGCTGGCCTACACCGACATTCCACTGCCGCTGCCGCATGGCGAACGCATGATGAAGCCCGTCGTCGAGGGCCGGACGCTGCAGGGACTGGCGCTGGACCTGCATGACACGGTGCTGGAGATTGGCACCGGCAGCGGCTTCCTGGCCGCCTGCCTGGGCCGGCTGTCGCGCGAAGTGGTGAGCCTGGAGCGCCACGCCGACCTGGCCGACACCGCCCGCGCGCAACTGGCCGCCCAGGGCCTGGCCAACGTCAACGTCGTGCACGCCGACGCGTTGGCGTGGGAGACCACGCGGCGGTTCAGCGCGGTCTGCGTCACCGGCGCGGTCGACGTGATTCCGCAGCGCTTCATCGATTGGCTGGAACCGGGCGGGCGCATGTTCGTCGTGCGCGGCCGGTCACCGGCGATGGAGGCGGTGCTGGTCCACAACGAACCCGGCCAGCCGCGCATCGAATCCCTGTTCGAGACCGATCTCCCCTATCTCGCCGGCATGGCTCCCCAGCCCGCCTTCGAGTTCTAAACGCCAAGGACACAGCATGATCCGTCGCCCGCTCGTATTCGCCCTCGCCTTCGCCCTGCTGCCGGCCACTGCCGCGGCGGAAGACCTGTTGCAGACCTACGAGATGGCACGGGCCGGCGACCCGCAGTTCGCCGCCGCCGAGTCCAGCCGGCTGGTGACCCGGGAAGGCGCGGTGCAGGCGCGCGCGGCGATGCTGCCGCAACTCGACGGCAGCGCCAGCGTGCGCCGCTCGCGCAGCGAAGGCCCGGCGACCCAGACACAGTTCGACCCGGCCACCGGCGAGCCCCTGCAGTTCACCGGCGACATCGAAAGCGAGACCACCACGCGCAGCGTCGGCATCAACGGCCGGCAGATGCTGTTCGACATGGCGCGGTTCACCACCCTGCGCGGGCAGAAGGCCCTCAGCCGCGCGGGCGACTTCCAGCTCGAGGCGGCGGGCGACAACCTGATCACCCGCACCTCGGCGGCGTATTTCAACGTCCTGGTGCAGCTTGAGACCCTGGCCGCGGCCGAGGCCGCCGAGACCGCGCTGCAGAAACAGTTCGATTTCGCGTCAAAGCGGCTCGAAGTGGGCCTGGCACCGATCACCGACGTCCACGAGGCACGCGCGCAGTACGACACCGCGCGTGCCAACACGATCATCGCCCGCAACGCGGTGGCCGATGCCTACCAGGCGCTGGCCGAGATCACCGGCCGCCCGGTGCGCGACCTGCAGGGCCTGCCGGCCGACTACCAGCCGCAACTGCCGGTGTCGGAAGGCGTCGACGGCTGGGTCCAGACCGCCATGCAGAACAACCCGGCGCTGCAGGCGCAGCAGTTCCGCGTCGAGTCGGCCGAGGCCAACGTCGCGACTGCGCGAGCCGGCCATCTGCCGACGCTCTACCTCAGCGGCAGCTACGGCGACAGCAAGACCACCGGCGACCGCACGTTCAGCAGCAGTGACCTGCCGGCCTCGATCACCAGCCCGATCGAAAGCGAGAGCCGCGGCCCCGAGATCGGCATCACCCTGAGCGTGCCGATCTTCTCCGGCGGCGACACCCAGTCGCGCGTCCGCCAGGCCATTGCCCAGCGCGACATCGCGTCCGATGAACTGGAGCAGCAGCGCCGCGCGCTCGCGCGCAACACGCGCAGTGCCTACCAGACGCTGGTCGCGGGCATCAGCGAGGTCGAGGCCCGCCGGCAGGCGCTGGTCTCCGCCCAGGCCGCCTACGACGCGTCGCAGGTGGGCCTGGAAGTCGGTACCCGTACCGTGCTGGACGTGCTGAACAACCAGCAGAACCTGTTCACCGCGCAGCAGGCCTACGCGCTTGCCCGCTACAACTACCTGCAGAGCCGGCTGCTGCTCGAGCAGGCGGCCGGCACGCTCGACGTCGAGGACGTGCAGGAGATCAACCGCCTGCTGACCGCCGACGCCGAAGCGCAGGTCGACTCGGTCATCCAGTAACCGACCCCACTCCCGCCGTCGCCGTCAGGGGGGCGGCGGGAGCACCGGCTGCAGCAGCACCAGGGTCTGCGCGAGCGCACCGCGCCCGGTTTCCACCAGCTTGCGCCCGGCTTCGGCCATCTGCTCGCGCCTGGCCGGATCACCCAGCAGGGCGGCGAGCTCGTTCGCCACGCCATCGGCGTCGATGCCCACCCGCAGCGCCCCGGCCTGCTCCAGCCGCCGCGAGATCTCGGCGAAGTTGTGCAGGTGCGGCCCGGTCACGATCGCTGTTCCGGTGGCCGCCGGCTCGAGCAGGTTATGCCCGCCCACCGGTTGCAGGCTGCCGCCCACGAACGCCGCATCGGCGCAGGCGTAGAAGTTCATCAGCTCGCCCAGCGTGTCGACCAGGAACACCCCGTCGCCCGGCTGCGGCCAGCGGGCGCGCGACCGCGTCCCAACCTGCCAGCCGGACGCACGCGCGTGCTCGGCCACCTGCCGGAACCGCTCGGGGTGCCTCGGCGCCCACAGCAGAAGCAGGTCGGGAAAAACGGCGCGGAGCCTGCGGTGGATCGCGATCACCGGGGCTTCTTCTTCCTCGTGCGTGCTCGCCGCGATCCACGCCGGCCGGTCGCCGCAATGCCGGCGGCATTCGGCGACAAACGCATCCATCGCTTCGGGCACCGCGACGTCGAACTTGAGGTTGCCGACCTCGGCCACCTGCCCGGGCCGGGCTCCCAGGCGGACGAAGCGCACCGCATCCGCCAGTGATTGGGCCGCCACCGTATGCACCGTGCGCAGCGCGCGTCCCACCAGCGGCGCCAGCACCCGGTAGCCGCGCAGCGAGCGCTCCGACAGCCGCGCATTGAGGATGAACAACGGGATCCGGTGGTCGCGGCAACCGAACAGCAGGTTCGGCCAAAGCTCGGTCTCCATGATCAGCGCGGCGTGCGGGCGGTAGTGCCGCAGGAACCGGTCGACCGCGCCCGGGAGATCGTAGGGGAGGTAGACGTGCTCGACGTCGTGGCCCCAGATCGCACGCACCCGCTCCGAGCCGGTGGGCGTGATGGTGGTGACCAGCAACCGCAGGTCCGGCCGGCCGCGGCGCAGGGCGTTGACCAGCGGCAGCGCCGCGTTGACCTCGCCGACCGACACCGCATGCAGCCACAGCACACGCCGGCCGGCCGCATCGTGGTAGCGCGCGTAGCGCTCGTGCCAGCGTTGGAAGTACGCCGGCTGGCGGAATCCACGCCAGATCAGGTGGTACACCGTCACCGGCACCAGCAGGTACAGCGCAGCCGAGTACAGCACGCGCAGCAGGCGCTCGATGGGGTCAATCCGCATCCGCGCAGGATACTTCAGCGGGCCGGACCATCGCGTTGTCGCCGGCTAGAATCGACGGATGGCCGACACCGCTTCCCCGACCTCCCCCGGCACGCCGCCGAAAGGCCCGCGCCACTGGCCGACCTGGCTCGCGCTGGGCGTGATGTGGCTGGCGGCACGCCTGCCGTGGCCGGTGCAGCGCGCACTCGGCGCGGGCATCGGTGCGCTGGCGTTCGCGGTCGCCGGCGAACGCCGCA
>NZ_JBJXHK010000121.1:0-4975 GCF_046638635.1 Lysobacter zhanggongensis | reverse complement strand
CGGCGCAGTCGCGCGCACGGGCGCCGCGGCCTGGCGGCGCGGTGCGGGTCGGGACTTGGACGGCGCGCCCGCGGGATGGTGTTCCGGCAGTTCCAGGCGATGGCGTCTTCCGCCCGCCAGCAGGACCGCGTGGTCGACCCCGACCGTCTCCAGCACGATGCCGTCGGCGATCTCGCCTCCTACCGCGAACGATGCCTGCAGGTCGTCTCGCGCGAGTATCGCCGAGCCGCCACCGGTGCCGTCGCGCCGTACGCCATGCAGGGTGTAGCCCAGTGCATCGCGGCTGCCATCTGCGGCCGCGGCCGTGGACCGGAAGAACAGGTCGACCCGCGGTAGTGCGGGCGTCGACGCGGCGCCGGTCGCGGTGGTGGGCGTCTCGACCAGGGGTGTCGGCGGTGCCAGCAGGAGCCAGCCGGCCCGGACCAGCTGGACGGCGAGCAGCGCGACCAGCGCGACCTCGATCATGGCGGGCAGCCACCGACGCGGGTCGGCAACGATGCTGCGGTCGGGCAATGCGGGGAAGTGCATGGTTCCTGTGGTGCCGGGGCACTGACATTTCAGCCGTGCGCACAGGATGAGACGGTTCGATGACGGTTTGATTGCAACTGACACATGCGCTGCAACAAACAAAAAGCCCGGCGGGTTTCCCCGCCGGGCCGCTGCTTCCGGGCACTTCCCCAAGCCCCGGCCGCTGCACGGGCGCGCCTAGAACGAGGCGCTGATCTCGAACGAATAGCTGGTGCCCAGGTCGTAGCGCATCACGTCCGCGCGGCCCCCGCCGAACGCCTGGTACTCGCTGTATTCCTCGCCCAGCAGGTTGCGTGCCTCGAACGACAGGGTCACGTCGGTGTCCCAGAGGTTGAAGCCCTTCTTCAGGACCAGGTCGACGGTCGTCCCCGGGTCCTGCATGTAGTCGGGCTGGACCACGACGATGCCTTCCGGCGAGTAGCCGTTGATGCCGCGGGCATTGATGCGCTCACTGGCGTAGCCCACCAGCAGGGTGGCCTGGCTGCCGGTCGCCTGGTTCTCGATGCCGAACTGCAGGTTGGCCAGGTGCTCCGACTGGCCCTGCAACCGGCTGCCGTCGAGCACCAGCTCGGAGGCGGCCTGCGGACGGCCGTTGCCGGCGAGGGTGTAGGCCACGTCGTATTCATCGACCTGCACTTCCGAATCCGACCACGTGTAGTTGGCGCCCAGGAACAGGCGGCTGCCACCGGCCCAGTCGAACGGGCTGTCGTAGTACTTGCGGAAGTCCAGCTCGATGCCGAGCACCTCGGCGGCCGGGGCGTTTATGAAACTCTGCTGCCAGCTCGAGCCCGAGCGGCCGTTGAGCACCATCTCGACCGGGTTCTCGATGTCCTTGTAGAACAGCCCGGCGCTGAAGTACTCGCCGGCGTTGAAGTACCACTCGTAACGCAGGTCGAGGTTGACCAGCTCGCTGTCGACCAGGAACGGGTTGCCGATCACCAGGCGGTCGCTGTCCAGGTCCAGGTACTGCTGCGGCGCCAGCTCGCGGAACTGCGGGCGGGCGATCGTCTTGGACGCGCCGAACCGCAGTTGCTGGTTCTCGGCGAGGTTCCAGGTCAGCGACAGCGCGGGCAGGAAGTAGTCGTTCTCCAGCGGTGCGGCGGTCGGCAGCGGCTGGCCCTCGTCGAACAGGTCGATCGGACGCACCTGCTGGGTGGCATCCTCGTAGCGCACGCCGACGGTGGCGCGGATCGACGGGGTCAGCTGCGACTCGGCCTCGACGTAGACCGCCCTGGTCTCCAGCGAGGCGTCGTAGGCCGCCGCGCCGGTGCCGCCCGTGGTCTCGCGCAGGGTCAGGTAACCCTGGCTGATGTTGTAGTCCGACAGAAGGTAATCAGGCCGCTGGTAGCGCTCGTAGAACGGCAGGTTGCCCAGCGAGAGCAGCCGGAACTCGCGCGACACCGCGTCACGCTCGGTGTCCGACCATGCGCCACCGAACGAGAGCAGCACCTCGCGCCCTGTCGGCAGCCGCCAGGTGGCGTCGACGCCGGCGTTGTCGACCCGCTCGTTGACCTGGCTGAAGCGGGTGTAGTTCTGCGCCTGCGAGGCGTCGTGCTGCCAGAAGCCGGACGCGTCCTCGCGGTAGCGGAAGCCCTTCTCGTACGGCGCATCGCGGCTGGCGCGCGAATGGCTGGCGCGCCAGTCGACGGTCAGGTCGCGGTACTCGCCGAACCCGTGCCGGCCGGTCAGCTGGGTGTTGATCATCTCCCGCTCGAACCAGTGGGTGGTGTCGTCGCGGACGTTGTCGCCGGTCAGCAGGCTGTAGCCCTCGCTGCTGCGGGTCTCCTTGTCGGTGTCGTGCACGTACATCGTCATCAGGCCGACCCGGTGGCCGTCCCAGTCGACCGCCGCGCCGAACAGCCCGTTGACGGTGGCGTTGTTGGTGGTCGACATGAACTCGTAGTCGCTCTGCACCGTCATGACGCCGTCCTCGACCGCGCCGTCCTGCTGGATGCCCAGCTGGGTGCGCCAGCTGTTCTTCATCGCCGCGGTGGCGACCAGGCCCAACCGGGCGCTGCCACCGACGTCGAACGCGTTGCCCATGCTGATCTCGGCATTGAAGTCAGGGTCGACGCTGTCGGTTGCCTGCAGCAGGTTGAGCGGCGCGTTGGTGAAGCTGCGCGCGATCCGCTTGACCTCGTCGCTGCTGAAATCACGCCCGGGGGTGATGCGGTTGCCGGTCGCGATCGCATCCTTCAGCTCGGCGGTCATCTTGCGGGTGCCGTCGTCGAAGCCGAAGTAGTCCGAATCACCGCCGCCGTAGTGGGTCAGGCCGGCCTGGAAGGTGGTCTCGCTGTTGCCGCCGGTGCCGATCTTGAGGTCGAGGAAGGGCTCCTCGGGGATCACCGCGCTGGACAGGTTGATGGTGCCGCCGCCGAACTCGCCCGGCATGCTGGCCGCGTAGGTCTTCTGCACCTCGATGGTCTGCAGCACGTTGGTCGGGAACAGGTCCAGCGGCACGACGCGCTTCAGCGGCTCGGGGCTGGGCAGCGGCGAGTTGTTGAGCAGGGCCGAGGAATAGCGCTCGTTGAGGCCGCGCACGTACACGTAGCGGCCGTGGTTGAGGCTGATGCCCGCCACCCGCTGCAACGCGTCCGCCGCGGTGCTGTCGCCCTGGCGATCGAGGTCTTCCTTCGAGACGTGGGTCATCACCGCCGAGCTGAGCAGCATCGGCTCGGGGATGTATTCGCCCTGGACCTTGACCACGTCCAGTTCGGTGGCCTGCACCGGCGCTGCGGCTGCGGCCGTCGTGCCGGCGGTGGCGGCCGACGAGGGGGTGGCCTGCGCGTGGGGTGCGGGAGTGGCCTGGCCCAGCGCCACGCCGGGCGCGAGCAGGGCGGAGATCGCCAGGAACAGGCCCGTGCGGGCGGGTGTGAGCTTCATGGATGGCAGCCTTTCGATGTGGTTCGTGCGTCCGGATGAGTCGATGCCGCGGACGGGCCGCGGCATCGATCCGGGAGCGGGGCCGCGGACTTCCGGCCCCGTTCCCTTGGCATGGCGGCCGCGGCGGCCACGCCGGTCATCGCCGATCAGCAGTCNGTCGATGCCGCGGACGGGCCGCGGCATCGATCCGGGAGCGGGGCCGCGGACTTCCGGCCCCGTTCCCTTGGCATGGCGGCCGCGGCGGCCACGCCGGTCATCGCCGATCAGCAGTCGTCGGCGGTCAGGCCGCAGGTCCAGCCCTGCCACCAGGTGTCACCCGCGTCCTTGACCGCGCCGATGTAGTCGACGTCGACGAAGGCCGGGTTGATCGACGCCAGGCCGGCATGGGCCGGTACCGCTGCCTCGTTGGCGCCGTTGATGAAACCGGCGGTGAGGGTCGACGCCCCGGTGGCGTTGTTGGTGCCGGCGTTGAACGCGGCGGCCTCGCGGCCGGATGCGCCACCGGCGAACGGCACGTCGCACGACAGGTAGGTGGAGTGGAAGACGCCGTCGGTGGTGGCGGACTGGAACTCGACGCAGGCCGGCGCACCGCCGGTGACCACCGCGTTGTAGTAGCCCACCAGGGTGCCCTGGTTGAGCACGATGGCGTTGTCGTGGCCGGCACCGACGAAGGTGACGTTGGCCAGGTTGGGCATCGAGCGGTACGGCAGGTCCTGCGAGCTCATCTCGTTCATGCGGTCGCCGCCACCGGCGCGCTGGACGATCAGACCGAACTGGATGCCGCCGCGGTAGCCCGCATCGGTGTCGAAGGTGTCGTCGTCGTTGCCGGTGCCGACCAGGTACTTGCCGTTGACGGTACCGCCGAACCACTCGAAGCCGTCGTCGGAGCTGTTGTGCACCTGCACGTACTCGACCGTGGTGCCGCGGCCAAGGCCCGCCAGGGTGATGCCGTTGAGCTCGACGTCGGGCAGCACCTCGAAGCCCGAATGCATCACGCGGACGTACTTCAGCACGCCGGTGTTGTCGTCGTCGTCGTTGCCGCCGTAGTAGCCGTTGGCGCCCTCGACCTGCGCCTCGCAGGTGGCCGTGCCCGGCTGCGCGGTGCCCGGGCAGGTGCTGATGGCGGCGCGGCCGAGCAGCACCAGGCCGCCCCACTGGCCGATCGAGTCGACGTCGGTGGTGCCTTCGATGCTCTGGCGGCTGGTGAGCACGATCGGGGCGGTCGCGGTGCCTTCGGCGAAGATCTGCGAACCGCGGTTGACCATCAGGAAGTCGGCACCGGCCGAGCCGAACACGGTGACGCCCGGCTCGATCGTCAGCGTGCCCTTGCGCGCCTGCGCGGCCGGGTTGGCGGCGTCGCCACCCATGTCTTCGCCGACGTCGGTGCGGCCGTTGACCGAGTACACCAGGCCATCGACCCGCGGCAGCAGCAGGTCGCCGATGATGCGCGACGGCAACTGGCAGTTGGTCAGGCTGGCGACCTCGCCCACGTCCGTGGTGCCGGCCGGGCACTCGGCCGCGGTCGGCGGCGGGGTGGTCGGGGGCGGCGTGGTCGGCGGAGGCG